>CAMLLJ010000171.1 GCA_946480845.1 uncultured Gemmatimonadota bacterium | reverse complement strand
GGTCGGTCTGGTATCCCGGCGCCGAGCCGGGCGGGGGGAGCTACATCGCCCAGCGGATGCTCGCGGCCCGGAGCGAGCGAGATGCGCTCGCGGGCACCCTGTTCTTCAACGTGGCGCACTACGCGCTCCGCTCCTGGCCGTGGATCATCGTAGCCCTGGCGTCGATCCTGGTCTATCCGACCCTGGGCGACATCGCGCGTGCGCTACCGCACGTAGACCCGGAGCTCATCGGCCACGACATGGCCTACCCGGCGATGCTCCGCTTCCTCCCCGCGGGGCTGCTCGGGCTCATGGTGGCGGGCCTGCTGGCCGCCTACGTCTCGACCATCTCCACGCACCTCAACTGGGGCACCTCGTACCTCATTCACGATATCTATCGCCGCTTCCTCCGGCCCGGGGCGTCGGAGAAGCACTACGTGATGATGAGCCGGCTGACCACGGGCCTGCTGATGGCGCTCGCCGCGGCGTTCACGCCGCTCCTCGACAACGCCAGCAATGCCTTCCAGCTCCTGCTGTCGATCGGCGCCGGGACCGGGCTGCTCTACCTGCTGCGCTGGTTCTGGTGGCGCATCAACGCCTACAGCGAGATCGCCGCGATGGCGTCGTCGTTCCTGGTGGCGCTCGGGTTCTTCATCGCGCGGAAGCAGGGCGTGAATGTCGGGGAGCACACGCCGCTCCTGGCCACCGTGGCCGTCACCACCGTCGTCTGGATCGCGGTGACGCTGCTGACGCGGCCGGCGGAGCGGGGAACGCTGATCGCCTTCTACCGGAAAGTGCGGCCGGCAGGACCCGGATGGGGCCCCGTGGCCGCGGAAGCGGGCGTGGCGGGCGGCTCGCCGGATTCGATGGCGCAGTCGCTGCTCGGCTGGGTCATGGGATGCGCGCTGGTCTACTCGGCGCTGTTCGGCACGGGAAGCGCGCTGTACGGCAACTGGCCCCAGGCGCTGATGTGGCTGGTCGTGTTCGTGGTGAGTGGAGGGGTCCTGCTCCGACTGCTGCCGCGCATGTGGGCCGGAAGCGCCGCGGCCTAGCCGAAGAGGGGGCTCGGGTACACTCCTTCGTTCACCAGCGCCCGGAGGGCATCCGACACCGGCGCCGTATCGGCGGGGTAGGTGATGCCGAACCATGCGCTTTCCGGTTCGAGCACCCGCACGCGTGCCTCGCCGCCAGTGATCGCCTCGCGGATGACTGTCGGGATGAGGTACTCCGAGCGCTCCGCGCCGCCGTCGGCGTGGAACCGGCGGAACCCGCGCTCGAGGATGGGAAACACCGCCGGCGTGAAGCCCCACATGTTCATCGAGACCAGGGCGTCGTCCCGCACCGCGCGCTCCCGCCCGGCAACGGTCCCGCGGAGCCCGGCCGGCCCGCGGACGATGTCGTGCACCTCTTCGACCGATGCCAGCATCCCGTCCTCCCCCACGCGCAGCACGCCGCGGTTCACGCCACCGGACCCCGACAGCGTCTCGCCGATCCGATAGCCCGTGAGCGCGAACACGGGCGGCGCGGCATCATCCGGCCCATCCAGCAGGAACTCCGCCAGCGCCTGCCAGGCATCGGCACCGTAGAAGTCGTCGGCGTTGATCACGGCGAACGGACCGGTCACGGCCTCCGCCGCCGCCAGCACGGCGTGGGCGGTGCCCCACGGCTTCACCCGGCCCTCGGGCACGACGATCCCATGCGGCACCCGGTCGAGGCGCTGGTGCGCAGTGGTGAAATCGAGCCGTGACCCGTAGCGCCCGGCCGCAAACTCGCGGAACGCCTCCTCCATCTCCGGCCGGATGACGAAGACCGCCGAGGTGAACCCGGCCCGCAGCGCATCGTAGATCGAATAGTCCATCAGCGTCTCGCCGGACGGGCCGACCGGGGCGAGCTGCTTCATCCCGCCGAACCGGCGGCCCATGCCGGCGGCGAGGAGGACAAGGGCGGGGTCCCTGCGGCCTGGAGATCCGGAGCGCATTCGGGAAGTGTAACGGGGCGATTAGGTTTGGCGCATGACGCGATCCGGTCACGTGGCCCTGGCGGGCGCCCCCAACGCCGGCAAGTCCACCCTGCTCAATGCGCTCGTCGGCACCCACCTGGCCATCGTGAGCCCGAAGCCGCAGGCGACCCGGCTCCCGGTTACCGGCCTCCGCACCGAAGGCGGCACGCAGTTCGTCTTTCACGACCTTCCGGGCCTGCTCGATCCCGAGTATCTCCTGCAGCAGCGCATGCTCCATGCGGCGCAGGAGGTCCTCAAGGGCGCCGACCTGGTCCTCCACCTGCACCCGGCCGCGGAGGCGCCGGCACCACCGTTCGAGCGGGTCGCACGGCTCGAGATGCCCGTGAGCGCACCGGTGCTTACCGTGTACACCAAGGCCGACCTGGTGGCGCCCGGGGCGCGGGACCGGCTCGCCTCGGGCGGCGCCGCCGTGGTGAGCGCGCTGGACGATGCGTCGGTCGGCGCGCTGCTGGCCCGGATCGAGACGATGCTGCCCGAACGGGAGTTCGAGTACGATCCCGACGACGTGGGCACCCAGCCGCTCCGGTTCTTCGTCACCGAGTACCTGCGCGAGGCCGCGTTCGACCTGCTGGGCGACGAGCTGCCGTACGCCTTCAACGCCGAGGTCGAGGAGTTCCGCGAGGCGGAACGGCCGATGTACATTCGAGTCACGCTGTTCATCGAGCGTGATTCCCAGAAGGGCATAGTGATCGGGAAGGGCGGCCAGACCATCAAGGCCCTGGGCTCCCACGCGCGGACCCGGCTGGAGGAGCTCACCGGCTCGCCCGTCTATCTCGATCTGTGGGTCAAGGTGCTGCCGAAGTGGCGCCGGAGCGCAGCGGCGCTCGCGCGCTTCGGATTTCCCGCGTCCGACATGGAGAAGGCATGACACTCGCCCCGGAGCTGCTCGAGATCCTGGTCTGCCCGCAGTGCAAGGGAGACCTGGAGTACCGGACCGAGCCCGAATCGCTCGTCTGCCACGCCTGCAGGCTGGTCTATCGCGTCGAGGAGGGCATCCCGGTGATGCTCATCGACGAAGCCACCCCGCTCACCTGATCCGGCAGGACTCGAATGACCGGACCAGTTGCCGGAGAGGGCGCGGAGCGCCTGCTCGAGGAAGCGAAGGCGGAGGCGGAGCAGACGGGCAGTGAGGTGATCGGCGCGGAGCACATCCTGCTGCGCGCGGCGGCCGACCCGGTGGCGCTCACCGCGTTCCGCGCGCTCGGCATGACGTCCGATGCGGCGCGCGACCGGCTGATTGCCGGCGTGCGGAAGGGCAGGGGCCGCGCCGAAGGCGAGGAGCTGGTGCTCTCGTCGCACGCGCGCCGGCTCCTCGAGTCGGCCGCGGCGGAGGCCAGGCGTCGCGGCGCGGCAGAGGTGGGTGCGGAGCACGTGCTGCTCGCGGCATTCCGGGATCCCCGCGGCACCGTGGCGCGGATGCTGAACGACGGCGGGGTCACCCCGGGCGCCGCGCGGAACGCGGTGCTCGCGGCGATGGGGGCCGAGCCGGAGCCCGACGCCGAGCCGGTGACGAAGCAGCCGGCGCGAGCCGAGCCGAAGGCCGCCGCCGAGCCGAAGGCCCCCCGGGAGCCCAAGGCACCCCGGGAGCCCCGTCCCCCTCGGGAACCGCGGCCGGCGCGGGAGAAGGGCCGGAACAGCGACCCGAAGGCCGGGCGCCTCGAGCCTGGTTCCCGGCCGGAACCACCGTCCCGCCCCGTGCCACCTCCCAGGGTCGAGCCGCGCCAGCCGCTCCCCCACCTCCGTCGCGACAACTCGGACTGGGGCCCGATGTGGCGCCGCGTCCTGCTGCTCGCGGTGCCGGCAGCGATCGTCGTCTTCGCGCTCGCCTGCCTGGGTGTGCTGCCGCTCGCCGGATTCATGGGCGACTCGACCGAGCACCTGTCCGCCCGTACCGGGCCGACCGTCGGCGGGCTCCTCAACGCCACCTTCGGGAACGCCGCCGAGCTGATCATCGCGATCGTGGCGCTCCAGGCGGGCCTGATCGACCTGGTGAAGGCGTCGATCGCGGGCAGCATCCTGGGCAACCTGCTGCTGATCCTCGGGCTCTCGCTGGTGGCCGGGGGCGTCGGCCAGAGCGAGCTCAAGTTCAACCGCACCTCGGTGGGCATGAGCGCCGGCATGATGAGCGCGGCGGTGGTCGGCCTCGTGTTTCCGGCGCTCTTCCATGCCACCCATCCGAACCCCGATGCGCTGACCGAGCTTCGCCTGTCCGAGGGAGTGTCGGTGGTGCTGATCCTCACCTACCTGCTCTCGCTGGTCTTCACACTGCGCACCCACCGCTGGCTCATCGGCGGCGACCCGCATGACATGCCGGGACCCATCTGGTCGGTGGGGAAGGCGGTGACCATCCTGGCGCTGGCAACGGCGGGTGTCGCGGTGATGTCCGAAATCCTGGTGCACGCCACCGAGGCCGTGACGGCCGAGGTGGGCATCTCCCAGTTCTTCCTGGGTCTCATCGTGATCCCCCTGATCGGCAACGCGGCGGAGCACGCCACGGCCATCGTGGTGGCCCGGAAGGGGAAGATGGACCTGGCGCTGCAGATCGCCTACGGGTCGAGCACGCAGATTGCACTGTTCGTGGGGCCGGTCCTCGTCTTCGCCGGACTGATCTTCGGCCAGGACATGAACTTCGTCTTCACGCCCTTCGAGGTCATGGCGGTGGGCCTGGCGACGATCGTGGCCACGCTGGGCACGGCAGACGGGGAATCCCACTGGTTCGAAGGGGTGCAATTACTTGCAGTTTACGCGCTGATCGGGATTGCGGCGTTCTTCCTTTGACATCCCGTCGGCGAGCCCGTAAGTTAGCTTGATTTCGTCTCTTACCTGAGGAGCGGGGTGCGGACTCGCCCGACGATTCTCTACTTTTCGCCGGACGCCGGCCCCGTGCCCCCGCTCATCGGGCAGTGGGCCCAATCGCACGCGTTCCCCCTCCGGACGTTCGACCAGCCGGACGAGATCCATTCGATCGTGCTCAGGGGCCACCCGAGCATGCTCTTCGTGGACGGGGACGCGTCCGGGCCGGACGGGGTCGAGCTGGTCCGGCGCCTGAAGAGCGACGCCTTCACCGCCATCGTGCCGGTGACCGCGCTTTTCGCGACCCACGAGCCGGTCCAGGTCCAGGAGTGGTTCGCGGCCGGGGCGGACGAGGTCCTGACGGGCCTCTTTCCGGTCGCGGAGCAGCGGGCCCGGATCGAGGCGATGCGCAACCGCACCGAACGGGACGTCTCGGTGCACCCGTCGACCCGGCTCCCGGGCACCACCGAGATCGAGCGGGAGATCCGGCGCCGGCTCGACGTCCCGGGCGAATTTGCGGTCTGCTACGCCGACCTCGACCATTTCAAGGAATTCAACGACCGGTACAGCTACTACGACGGGGACCGGGTGATCTACCTCCTCTCCCGGATCCTTCACGACGTGGTGAAGGGGATCCTGGGGCCCCGGGGCTTCGTGGGGCACATCGGCGGCGACGACTTTATCTTCGTCGTGCCCGGCAGCGAGATCCACATCATCTGCAGCGAGATCCTGTCGGTCTTCGACACGCTCATCCCGCTGCAGTACAACGAACAGGACCGGCGCGCCGGCTACTTCTTCGGCAAGGACCGGCGCGGCCAGCTCCATCGCGTGCCGCTGATGACGCTCTCGATCGGGATCGTCACCAACCGGCACCGGGTGTTCACCCATCCGGCGCAGGTGAGCGAGCTCGCCACCGAGATGAAGAGCTACGCGAAGACGCTGCCGGGTTCCGTCTTCGTGGTGGACCGGCGGCATGGCGGGGATGGCGAAGGGCGGGCCCAGGGGCGGGAACAGCGATGAGGAACCAGCGATGAACGTGACGTGCCCGAACTGCGCGACGATCTACCGCGTCGATCCGGCCAAGGTGCCGGAGGCCGGCGTGCGGGCCCGGTGTGCGGTGTGCACGGCGATCTTCCCGGTCCGGCGAGAGGCGGCCGGGGTGCTGCCCGCCGCCGCTCCCGAGGTCCCGCCGCCGGCTCCGGTGCCCGCCCCGCCGCCACGGGCGCCCGAACCCGCGCCGCCGCCCCCGCCGCCTCCGGCGCCCGAGGTGCGCGAGCAGCCTG
>CAMLLJ010000170.1 GCA_946480845.1 uncultured Gemmatimonadota bacterium | reverse complement strand
TCCGCTGCAGGATGCGCCCGTCCTTCGTCCGGTCGAAGAGCGCGCCCCACGCCTCGAGCTCGCGCACCCGGTCCGGCGCCTCGCGCGCGTGCAGCTCGGCCATGCGCCAGTTGTTGACGTACTGGCCGCCGCGCATCGTGTCGCTGAAGTGGACCTGCCAGTTGTCGCGGTCGTCCACGTTGCCGAGCGCGGCGGCGACACCACCTTCGGCCATTACGGTGTGTGCCTTGCCCAGCAGGGACTTGCAGACGAGGCCGACGGAAACACCGCCAGCAGCAGCCTCGATGGCAGCACGGAGCCCGGCACCGCCCGCGCCGATGACGAGGACGTCGTGTTCGTGCGACTGGTAGTCGGTCACGGCGTGGTCATCCCGGTCACACGATTCTCCAGTCGGTGAGGACGCCCATCGAGCAGAGGCGCACGTACAGATCCGTCAGGGCGACCCCGAACAGGCTCATCCACGCCCACTTCATGTGCCAGCGATTCAGGCAGCTCGAGCAGTCGTACGCCGCCTTCCGGAGCGTGCGGCCTGCCATCCGGTCGAGATACCCCCCCACGATGTGCCGCATCGAGTGGCAGCCGAGCGTGTAGCAGCCCAGCAGGACGACATTGGCGGCAAGGACCAGGGTGCCCACACCGATGCCGAAGCTCTTCGCCCCCGTCGCAGGGTCGGTGAACCACAGCGCCTTGTACACGTCGCTCGCAAGGATCACCAGGAACACCAGCGCCACGTAGAGGAAATAGCGGTGGATGTTCTGCATGATGAGCGGGAACGAGCGCTCGCCCAGGTAGCGCTTCCTCGGCTCCCCCACGGTGCATGCCGGCGGGTCAGCCCAGAACGCCTTGTAGTAGGCGCCGCGATAGTAGTAGCAGGTGAAGCGGAAGAGCGCCGGGAACGGGAGGATGATCAGCGCCGGCGAGAAGGGGATGAACCCGGGCCACCAGCCCGGCTTCGGCCCGAACCAGGCGTGCGCGGAGTCGCCGAAGATGAGCGGCGAATAGAAGGGCGAGAGGTAGGGCCCGTACTCGTAGTGCGCGTTCTGGAAGGCGGCCCAGGTGGCGTAGACCAGGAACGCCGAGAGGATCACGAAGACGATGAGCGGCTGCACCCACCAGGCGTCGCGGCGCATGGTCTCGCCGAACCGCCGGCGGGTGAGGGGCACGATCGCATGAGCCATTCGGGATGACCTCTTGCGGTGAACGGATGCGGACGGGCGACCCAGTCAATATGCACCGGCCCGGCGCCACGCACAGTCCGGCGCGAAGGGGGTTGACATAGGGTAGGGGGGTATGCCATAATCAAGCGTCCATCACCGGAGCGCCGCATGACCCTCACCCAGACCCTCGTCCTCTTCGGCGGCATCGCCGCCATCGCCTGGGTCAACTGGTACTTCTTCCTGGCCGGCCGGGAGGCCGCCGTGGCCACTGCCGGCGCGGGCGGCATCCAGGAAGCCGTCATCGTCGTCGAGGGCGGCTACTCGCCGGCCGTGGTCAAGGTCGCGCGCGACCGGCCGGTCCGGCTGGTCTTCGACCGGCGCGAGACATCCAGCTGCTCCGAGGAGATCGTGATCCCCGATTTCGGCATCCGCCGCTTCCTGCCGCCGCATCAGCGCACGGCCGTGGATCTCCCCGCGTCGGGCCCCGGCGTGCACGAGCTCACCTGCGGCATGAGCATGCTGCACGGCCGGCTCGTGGTGGAGTGAATCTCATGACGACTCCTGCCCCCCCGAAGCACCCCGGATCCGGTGAGCGCCTGGCGCTCAACGTGAGCGGCATGACCTGCGCCGCGTGCCAGGGCCGGGTCCAGCGCGCGCTGGAGAAGACCCCCGGCGTGCTCCAGGCATCCGTCAACCTCCTCACCGGCGATGCCTCGGTCACCTACAATCCTGCGCTCGCCTCCCCGGACAGCGTGGCGGAGGCGGTGCGTGCGACCGGCTACGGCGCCGACGTGCCCGAGCCGTCGCGCAGCGCGGCCGACGAGCAGGAGTCGCGCGACCAGGCCCTCGACGAGGAGTACCGCCGCCTTCGCCTCAAGTCAGGTGCGAGTCTCGCCGTGGGCCTCGCCGCGATGGTCATCTCCATGCCCATCATGTCGGCCCACGCCCACGCGGTGGGCGCCGCGACCGACCCGTTCATGCGCTGGGCCGCCGCGCGGCTCGATCCGCTGCTGGCCGCGATGTTCCCCTGGCTCTACGCCATCGACCACCTGGTCCTGCTCAAGGTCCTGATGGCGGCCACCACGGCGGTGATCCTCTTCGCCGGGCGCGACTTCTACATCCGCGCCTGGCGTGCCTTCCGGCATCACACCGCCGACATGAACACGCTGATCGCTGTCGGCACCGGTGCCGCCTACATCTATTCCGTGGTGGCCACGGTGGCGCCGCGCCTGCTGGCGCGGAGCGGTATCGCGCCGGACGTCTACTACGAGGCGGTGATCATCATCATCGCGCTCATCCTCGCGGGGAATGCCCTCGAGGCGCGCGCCAAGGGCCGCACGGCCGCGGCGCTCCGCGGCCTGATCGCGCTCCAGCCGAAGACGGCGCGCGTCGTCCGCGGCGGCGTCGAGGCCGACCTGCCGGTCGAGGCGGTCGTGCCCGGCGATCACGTCGTGGTCCGGCCCGGCGAGCGCGTGCCGGTGGACGGCGAGGTCACCGCAGGCGCGAGCGCCGTGGACGAGAGCATGCTGACCGGCGAGTCCGCGCCGGTGGCAAAGGAGGTTGGCGACCGCGTCATCGGCGCCACCATGAACCGGACCGGCGCGTTCACCCTTCGCGCCACCACGCTCGGCGCCGACAGCACGCTGGCCCGCATCGTAACGCTCATGCGCGAGGCGCAGGGCTCGCGCGCGCCGATCCAGCGGCTCGCCGACCGCATCAGCGCCGTGTTCGTGCCGGTGGTCATCTCCATCGCGATCGCCACCTTCATCGCGTGGTTCCTGGCGGGCGGCGATGCCGCGCTGGTGCGGGCGCTGAGCGCCGCGGTGGCGGTGCTGATCATCGCCTGTCCCTGTGCGATGGGGCTCGCCGTCCCCACGGCGGTCATGGTCGCCACCGGGCGCGGGGCGGAGCTGGGCGCGCTCATCAAGGGGGGCGAAGCGCTCGAGCGCGCGGGACGGCTCGACACCATCGTCCTCGACAAGACCGGCACCGTGACCGAAGGCCGGCCCGCGGTGACCGACGTCGTGGGCGCGGTGGACCTCCCCGCCCTCGCTGCCCTGGAGCGGCACTCCGAGCATCCGCTCGCCGACGCGATCGTCAACTCGGCGAAGGAGCGCGCGGGCGATGCGCTGGCAGACGCCGACGTGGCGGGGTTCCAGTCATTCCCCGGCCGCGGAGTGCGGGGCTCCGTGAACGGGACGACGCTGCTCGCCGGCAACCGCGCGCTGCTCGACGAGCACGGCGTGGATGCCGCCGCGCTCGAGGCCGACGCGGACCGGCTCCGCGCGACAGGGCGGACCATCGTCTTCGTCGCGGCGGACGGACGGGCGACGGGCCTCGTCGCCATCGCCGATCCGGTGAAGCCGACCTCTCCCGAGGCGATCCGCCGGCTCGGCGCGATGGGGCTCGACGTGGTGCTGCTCACCGGCGACCAGCCGGCGACCGCCAACGCGGTGGCTGCCGCCGCCGGGATCGGGACCGTCGTGGCCGGCGTGCTGCCCGACGGCAAGGTCGCCGAGATCCGCCGGCTCCAGGAGCAGGGCCGCGTCGTCGCGATGGTAGGCGACGGCGTCAACGACGCCCCCGCGCTGGCGCAGGCCGATGTGGGGATCGCCATGGGGACCGGTGCGGACGTGGCCATCGACGCCGGCGACGTGACCCTGGTGCGCGGCGACCTGCGCGGCGTCGCGCGGGCGATAGCGCTGTCGCGGCGCACCATGCGCACCATGCGCCAGAACCTCTTCTGGGCCTTCGCCTACAACGTGATCGGAATCCCCATCGCGGCGGGCGTCCTTTATCCCGCCTTCGGCATCCTGCTCTCGCCCATCCTGGCGAGTGCCGCGATGGCCCTGAGCTCCGTCAGCGTCGTGACCAACAGCCTCCGGCTCCGCCGGGCGAGGATCGCATGAGTGACCACGAGGTGAAGGCACCGCGGCACGCGGCCGGAGTGGATGCCGCCGGGAAGGCGCGCAACATCACCCGGCTCCGCCGCATCGAGGGGCAGGTCCGGGGGCTGCAGCGGATGGTGGAGGAGGACCGGTACTGCACCGACATCATGACCCAGATCGCGTCGGTGCACGAGGCGCTGCGCGGGGTGAGCCGCGAGCTGATGCGGAACCACCTCCGGCACTGCACCGCCGACGCCGTGAAGTCGGGCGATGCGCGTGCCGAGGAGATCTACGAGGAGCTGCTCGACCTGATGTACAAGCGGACCCGCTAGGTCCCGGTCGCGGTCGCGATCAGGTCCTGCTGGTTCCGCGCGGCGCGCAGCAGCTCGCGCGCCCGGGTGAGCTGGGCGTCGTGCGCCGAGCCGCGGCGGAATGACGCCGAATCGCCGAAGGCCACCGCCGCCACCTGCTGCTCCAGCATCCGGTCCACGAAGCCGCTCGCCGAATCGAAGCGGGCGCGTTCCACCTCGACGCCCGCGCGCTGCATCCGGACGAAGAAGCTGTCCCGGAGCGCCGGTGTCACCCGGAAGTCGGGACTGAGGCCCGGCCGCACCGCGATCGCCAGGTCGTACAGCGCGCGGTAGGCCTTCTGCGACGTGGGCGCGATCGCCTCGAGGAAGCGGAGCTCGGCCGAGGTCACCGTGTCCGCCGGCACCACCACGTCCGGCGTGATGCCGCCGCCGCCGTACACCACCCGCCCCGCGTCCGACTTGAACGCCGGCCGCGTCTTCCGGACCGAATCGGTCTCCAGCGAATCGGGGACCACCGCCACCAGCCGCCCGTTGCGCATCTCCCGCTCCCGCTGGATGCTCCGCCCACTCGGCGTGAACCACCGCGCCGTGGTGAGCTTGAGCGCCCAGCCCTGGCGGAGCGGGTACACGCTCTGCACCAGCCCCTTGCCGAACGACGTGGTGCCGACGACCAGCGCGCGGTCGTGGTCCTGGAGCGCGCCCGCCACGATCTCCGCGGCCGAGGCGGTGCTGCCGTCCACCAGCACCACCACCGGCTCGCCCGAGCGGGCGGCGCCGGGCATCCGCTCATCCGACTCCGGTACCTGGTGCGCTTCGGTGGGCCGGTCACGGTAGCGGACCGTCACCACCGGCTGGCCCGCCGTGAGGAACCGCTCGCTCACCGCGATGGCCTGCCCGAGGCTGCCCCCCGGATTGCCGCGCATGTCGAGCACGAACGCGCGCGCCCCCTGCCGGCGCAGCCGCTCGACCGCGGTGCCGACGTCCGCGGCGGAGGAATCGTTGAAGCGCTGAAGGGGGATGTAGCCGACCTGGTCGCTCAGCATGACCGCGTACGGCACGGCCGACACGTGGATCCGCGCGCGGGTGAAGCGCATGGTGATCGGCGCGGTCACGCCGGGCCGGGCAAACTTCACTTCGACCTGGGTCCCCGCCTTGCCGATCAGCCGGCCCGACACTTCGTCGAGGCGGAGCCCGGAGGTGGGCTTGCCGTCCACTTCGATGATCCGGTCGCCGGTCTGCACGCCGCCTTCGGAGGCGGGCGAGCCGGGGAAGGTGGCGGTGACGACGACGGTGCCGAGCTGGTCCTGGATGTTCATCCCCACGCCCGCATAGTCGTTGCGCAGCGTGTTGCGGGTGAAGCTGGCGATCTGCTCGGGCGAGAACAGCTCCGCGTACGGGTCGTCGATCTGGTCCACCAGCCCGCGCGCCGCGCGGAGCCAGACCTCGTCGCTGGAGAGCGAGTCAACTGCCCCCGATTCGACGCGGGTGCGGACGTCCTCGAACAGCTCGCGCCCGTCGAGCACGCCGCCCGCGCGGAGCGGCACGAGCACGGCGGGCAGGGCGATGAGCGCGGGCAGGGCCCAGAGCAGCTTGCGACGCATGGTTACATCCGGGAACGTGTGACGAAGACGGACGGGCACCAGGATCACTACGACCTGGCCCGCAAAAAGGTTGCCGCAACTGCACATGCGGCCACCCGGAAAGGCGAAGCGGGCCCCGGCAGGTGCCGGGGCCCCCAGAACGTAGGGACCACCCCCGCCGTAACGCGGTAAGGCCGACGACATGGGGAAGAAAATCAACAAACAGTCGCCCAATTAA
>CAMLLJ010000169.1 GCA_946480845.1 uncultured Gemmatimonadota bacterium | reverse complement strand
CTTGCGCCGGGAGCGGCGCAGGAGGGAGCGCCACCGCCGCGGCTCCGACTCCGGTCAACACCGCAGACCTGGCAATCGCGCCGGACGCCGCCGCCGAGTCACTCCTGGTGGACGTCCGCTCGGCCGACAGCACCATCCAGGTCGAGATGCGCTACGCCACGCCCAACAACTTCACCGGCGCGCCGCTCCCCGGCTACGACGCCAACCTCGCGCTGATGCGCCGCGAGGCGGCCGAGGCCCTCGGCCGGGTGCAGCAGCGGCTCCGGCCCCGCCAGCTCGGCCTCAGGGTCTACGACGCCTACCGCCCCCGCCGCGCCACCACCGCGATGGTCGAGTGGACCGAGCGCACCGGCCGGACGAACCTCCTCGACGACGGCTACATCGCCCGCCGCAGCCGCCACAACATGGGCGTCGCGATCGACCTCACGCTGGTGCACCTGCCGAGCGGCACCCCGCTCGAGATGGGCACGCCGTACGACACCTTTTCCGAGGCCGCGCACACCGCCAACGCCACCGGCGAGATCGCCAGGAACCGCCAGGTGCTGGTCGAGGCGATGGAAGCGGAGGGATTCGAGAACTACGACCAGGAATGGTGGCACTTCAGCTACCAGGTGGAAGGCGCCGTCCCCTTCGACCTGCCGGTGGAACCTTTGACGGATGGCCGCCGTACAACCCCCTGACCCCCGACTCCTGACCCTGGTCCCTACTCCGGAGCCCCAGTGACCCGCCCGCTCGCCCTCCTCTCCGCGCTCCTCCTCTTCGCGTTGCCCCTCGTCGCCCAGGAGGGATCGCCTGCAGGCCCCGTCCCGGTCCAGTTGCTCGCCGCCCGCCGCGAGGCCTTGGCCCGCCAGGTCGGCACCGGCGTCGTCATCGTCCGCTCGGCCGAGGAGCGCAGCATCGAGGGCGACTACCCGCAGGACAGCGACTACCGCGAGGACAACGACTTCTTCTACCTCACCGGCCTCGAGGCGCCGGGCGGCTGGCTCGCCGTGTCGGCGAAGGACAGCGCGGTGGTCGAGGCGCAGCTCTTCCTCCCCGGGCGCGACGCGCAGTCGGAACGGTGGACCGGCCCCAAGCTCGGCCCCGACTCGGTGGCGGCGCGGCTCACGGGCATCACCAGCGTCCACGACGCCGACAGCGCCCAGACGCTGGTCGGCCGCATGGTGCGTTCGATGAGCTCGCCGGCGCGGACGGGCGGGATCTACATGCTGAAGAACGAGGCGGCGCTCGACGAGCCGTTCACCCGCCAGCTCCTGCTCGGCTCGATGACGGTCCGCGACATCCGGCCGATCATGGCGCGGCTCCGCGTGGTGAAGGACGCCGACGAGATTGCCCGCCTGCGCAAGGCGATCAGCATCACGGCCGAGGCGCAGCGCGAGGCGATGAAGGCCGCGGCGCCGGGGATGTGGGAGTACGAGATCGAGGCGGTGATCGAGGGGACCTTCAGGAAGCGCGGCGCCGAGCGCGTGGGGTTCCCCAGCATCGTCGGATCGGGGATCAACTCGACCACCCTGCACTACGACAAGAGCCGCAGGCAGACGAAGCCGGGCGACGTGGTGGTGATGGATATCGGCGCGGAGTACGGCTACTACTCGGCCGACGTGACGCGCACCATCCCCGTGAACGGGAAGTTCACGCCGCGCCAGCGGCAGATCTACGACCTCGTGTACGCCACCCAGCAGGCCGCGATCGACTCGACCCGGCCGGGGATCACCATCCAGCGGCTCTCGCAGATCGCGTCGCAATACATGGAGCAGCACTCGGGCACGCTGTGCGGGACGTCGCCCTGCAACCGCTACTACATCCACGGCCTCTCGCACTGGCTGGGGATGGACGTGCACGACGTGGGCGGCTCGCTGCAGCAGCCGCTCCGGCCGGGCATGGTCTTCACCATCGAGCCGGGGATCTACATTCCGGAGGAGGAGCTGGGGGTGCGGATCGAGGACGACATCCTGGTGACGGAGACGGGAGCGGAGGTGCTCTCGGCCGGGGCACCGAGGAAGGCCGAGGAGGTCGAGCGGGCGATGCGGTAGATGACCAGGTTCGCCGGCAAGGTCGCACTTGTCACCGGCGCCGCGTCCGGGATCGGCGCGGCCGTCGCCCGCCGCCTGGCGGCCGAGGGCGCCGACGTATACGGCGCCGACCTGGGCAGCAGGGGCACCGACATCGGGGCTGCCGCCGGTAGCGCAGTCCGTGCGCTGCCCCTGGATGTGAGGGAGGAAGCCGACTGGGTCGCGGCGATGGAGGAGATCCGCTCGGCCGGCCGCGGCCTCGACGTGCTGGTCAACTGCGTCGGCGTCTCCGCGGCAAGTCCCGTCCATGAAACGACGCTCGCCGAATGGCGGCACGTGCTCGCGACCAACCTGGACGGCGCGTTCCTCGGCACCAAATATGGTATTGTGGCCATGCGCGAGCGGGGCGGCGCGATCATTCACATCGGCTCCGCGTCGGGCATCCGCCCCGCGGCAGGCGCAGCCGCCTATTCCACGAGCAAGGCCGCCCTGCGCATGCTGGTGCGGACGGCCGCCATGGAGTGCCGGGAGGCCGGCATCGAGATCCGCGTCAACCTGGTGAGTCCCGCCGGGGTGAAGACGCCGATGTGGCGTGCGATGCCGTTCTTCCAGGAGCTGACCCGGAAGCTCGGCTCCGAGGAGGCGGCCTACGAATCAATGGCCGCTGGCGGCGGCGGGCGCTTCATCGAGCCGGACGCGGTCGCGCGGGCGGTCTGCTTCCTGGCGAGCGACGACGCCCGGCACGTGACCGGCGTCGAGCTGCCGGTGGACGACGGGTACGTACTCTGACCAGTCCGCGGGAGGAACCCATGCGCGCCAGCTCCGTCATCATGATCGGCCTGCTCGCGGGAGCGTGCGACAGCGGGCAACGAAGTGCGGCGAACAGCCCGGCGGATACCCAGGCTGCCGCAGCACCCGGAGCCGACACCGCGTCCGCGCATGCCCACGCCGCCGAGGGCGAAGGCGAGGCGCTGCTGCCCATCATGCAGCAGCTCGGCACCCGGATGACGGCGCTGACCTACGGTCTCATGACCGATGACGCGGCGATGGTCGCCACCAGCGCGGCCGCGATCGCGGAGCACGCGCCGATCGCCACGGACGACCTCGAGCGGATCCACGGCGTGCTGGGCACCGACATGGCGGAGTTCGAGCGGCTCGACGCCGCGGTGCATGACGCGTCGGTGCGCCTGCACGAGGCCGCGGCGGACGGGCGGACGGCGGACGTGCTCACGCGACTCACGGAGGTCCAGCGCGGATGCGTGGCGTGCCACACCCAGTTCCGCGAGCGGCTGCGGACGAATGCGCAGCAGCCACCGAGCCCGCCGCCGCCCGCTCCATGAGCTATCACGGCGGCACGATGACCTCGGTGCTCCGCGCGCGCGCGATGGTCATGCTCGGCGTCTCCGCTGGCGAGGTGGTTGCGGTCGTCCAGGCCGCCTTACTCGGCGGGCTGCCGTACACCGGGCTGCGGAACGCGATCTTCACGCATCCGACGATGGCGGAAGGGCTCAACGTGCTACTGGCGGGCGGTCCGGCGGCGGGCGCCCGCTGATGCCGGCGCCCGCCCCGCCCCTCACCATCCGCCGCGCCACCCCGGACGACTGGCCTGCGCTCTGGACCATCTTCTCCGCCGTAGTTGCCGGAGGAGACACCTACACCTTCGCACCAGACACCCCTGAAGCCGACGCGCGCCGCTTCCTGCTCGGCCCCGGGACCGACTGCTTCGTCGCCGAGCGCGGCAGCGAGATCGTCGGCACCTACGTGCTCCGCCCCAACCAGCCCGGCCTTGGCGCGCACGTGGCCAACGCGGGGTACATGGTGCGGCCCGGCGAGTTCGGCGGCGGGATCGGGACGGCAATGGGCGAGCATTCGCTGGTCGCGGCGCGCTCGGCGGGTTACCGCGCAATGCAGTTCAACGCCGTCGTCAGCACCAACACCCGCGCGGTGGCGCTCTGGGAGCGGCTCGGCTTCCGCATCATCGGCACGGTGCCGGAGGCGTTCCGGCACGCGCGCGAGGGGTACGTTGCGCTCCACATCATGCACCGTGCCCTCTGAACCAGGGCTCGTCCGCGGCGAGGACGGCGTCGTCCGCTGCTGGTGGGGCGGCGGCGACAGCCCCGAGTACCGGGCCTACCACGACGATGAGTGGGGAACGCCGGTCGTGGACGACGTGCGGCTGTTCGAGAAGCTGTCGCTCGAGGGGTTCCAGTCAGGCCTCTCGTGGCTGACGATCCTCCGCAAGCGGGACGCCTTCCGGCGCGCGTTCGCCGGCTTCGACTTCCGCGTCGTCGCCGGCTTCGGCGCGCGGGACGTCGAACGCCTCCTCGAGGACGCGTCGATCGTCCGGCACCGGGGCAAGATCGAGTCGACGATCAACAACGCGCGACGGGCGCTCGAGCTCGTCGAGGCCGAGGGGTCGCTCGCCGCCTTCGTCTGGCGCTTCGAGCCGCCGCCCGCGGATCGCCCCCGTTCGCTCACGCGCGACACGCTGCTCGAGCTGTCGCAGACCGGCGCGTCACGGGCGCTCGCGAAGGAGCTCAAGCGCCGCGGGTGGACGTTCGTCGGGCCGACGACCGTGTACGCCTTCATGCAGGCGATGGGCCTCGTGAACGACCATCTCGAAGGCTGCCATGCCCGTCCGCGCGTCGAGGCGGCCCGTGCCGAATTGACCCGCCCGAGCTAGTATCGGCTGCACCCCGAACCCGTCACCCGCGAGGTCCGCATGCCCCACTACCTCATGCGCTTCAGCTACACCCCCGAGGCCTGGGCCCGGCTCATCCGGAAGCCCGAAGACCGCCGCGAGGTGGCCCGCGCCGTCATCGAGAAGCTCGGCGGGAAGCTGCACGGCTTCTGGTACGCTTTCGGTGAGCACGACGGCTACCTGATCATCGAAGCGCCCGACAACGCCGCCGCCGCGGCGTTCTCCGTGGGCATTGCGTCGGGCGGCGCACTGCGCACTGCCGACACGACGCCGCTGTTCACCGTCGAGGAAACCATCGCGATGCTGGGGAAGGCGCAGGGGCTGCCCTACCGGACGCCCGGCTCAGCGAACTGAGGTGAGAGGATGACGATGTCGGTCGAGCTCACGCCCGAGGCGAGGAAGCAGGCGCTCGCTTCGATCGGGCGATTCTGCGACGAGGAGCTGGAGATCGAGCTCACCAGCGTGCAGGCGCTCCAGCTCCTCAACTTCGTATTGAAGGAAATTGCGCCGACGGCCTTCAACGCGGGCGTGGCGGCGGCGGAAGCGTACCTCAGGGACCGGCTGGCGGACCTGGATGGCGTGTGTCACGTGCCGGAGTTTGCCTACTGGCCGAAGGGGCAATCGGTTCGTCGGAAATAGCCCGCCGCGCCTGCGGCAGCTGCCACTCCCACCTGATCGCCATCCCCCGGAGCCCGAAGCAGATCGCCCCGCCGAGGATGGCGGCGACCATGACCGGCAGCCCCAGCACGTGTCCCGCCACCACGGTCCCCGCACCCGCGAGCGCCGCGACCGCGTAGAGGTCCGAGCGGAGCACGACGGGAACCCTGCTGATCAGGACGTCGCGCGCCACGCCGCCGCCGACCCCCGTCACCATCCCCAGCAGCGCCGCCATCACCGGACTCAGCCCGAAGGCGAGCGCCTTCTGCGCGCCCGCGACCGCGAAGAACGCGAGCCCCATCGCGTCGAGCACCCTCACCGGATGGCGGAACCGCTCGAGCTGCGGCGACCAGGCGAAGGCGACCAGCCCCGCCGCCACCGAGACGACCAGGTAGCGCCAGTCGGTGAGCGCCGCCGGCGGCACCGCGCCGATCAGCAGGTCGCGGGCGACGCCGCCGAAGGTGGCGGTCGTGACCGAGAGCACCAGCACGCCGAAGACGTCGAGCTGCCCGCGAATCCCCGCCATGGCGCCGCTCAGCGCGAAGGCGAAGGTGCCGCAGAGGTCGAGGGTGAGGACGAGGGTCCGGATCAGCTCGGCGGACTGGATGTCACTCATGGCGGCGGCCGAACATGCGCCCGAGGAACGAGTCCCGCTTCCACGCCGGCCGCGTCTCCGCGTTCGCGATCTCCACCCCCACGCGCCATGCGAGCGTCGCGTGGCGCGCTCCCGCCTCCAGGTCCATCGGCTGGCCGAGGTCGTCCTGGGGCGTGTGGTACCTGGAGGCGAGCCATTGGCGGAACCGGGCCGCCGCGTCGAGGCCCGAGTCGCCCTTGAAGCCCATGAAGAGGAAGACCGACGGG
>CAMLLJ010000168.1 GCA_946480845.1 uncultured Gemmatimonadota bacterium | reverse complement strand
GCGCCGAGCGCGCCAACCTGGAGCGGATCTCGGTGGCGACGCTCGAGGCGCTGGTCAACGCGCTCGAGGCGAAGGATCCCTACCTCCGCGGCCACTCCGCGCGGGTCGCCGACTTCGCCGCCACCATCGCCGCCGAGATGGGACTCGACGACGAGCAGATCGAGCGGGTGCGCACCGCCGGCCGGCTGCACGACATCGGCAAGATCGGGATCCGCGAGGAGGTGCTCAACAAGCAGGGCCCGCTGACCGACGAGGAGTTCGAGCATGTCAAGCAGCACGTCGTCATCGGATCGCAGATCCTGAGCCCGCTGGTGCACCTCAGGGAAGTGATCGCCTTCGTGCGCAGCCATCACGAGCGCTGGGACGGCCTGGGCTATCCCGACGCGCTCGAGGGCGAGGCGATCCCCTACGGCGCGCGGATCATCGGTGCCGTGGAGATCTTCGACGCCCTCACCACCTCGCGCCCGTACCAGGAGAAGATGCCGCTCGCCACCGCCGTCGAGCGGATGCGCGACCTGATCGGGACGGTGATCGACCCCGAGGTCCACCGCGCGCTCGACCGCGCCGTCCGCGACCGCCCCACCCTCACCTATCTCGACGAGGACGCCGGGTAGGCGATGCCCGCCGCGAGGATGATCCTGCTGGCCGCGGCCACGCTGGCCGCGATCGGCGTCCTCGCCATCCTCGCCTGGCTCCTCTACGCCGCCTGGCTCAACCGGCTCGAGCGCCGCCTCGCCTCGCGCAAGGGGCCCTATCGCGACCTCGTGGCCGGCCTCGCCGCGCGCGAGCGCGAGCTGCTCGAGCCCGCCATCCACCAGCTCCGCACCTATCGCGACTTCGCCGCGCTCGAGGCGGTGCTCGAGGAGCAGGCGCGCGGCTCGGCCGAGCGCCCCGGGTGGCTGCTCGATGCCTACGACCGGCTCGGCCTGGTGGACCGTTACGCCGACCGGCTGCGCAGCGCGCGCCGCTGGCGAGAGCGCGCCTTCGCCGCCGAGCTGCTCGGCCGCGTCGGCAACGCGAAGGCGGTGCCCGCGCTGCTGGAGACGGTCCAGGCCACGAAGCGCGAGGACGCCGACGTGCGCGAGATCGCCCTGCGCGCGCTCGCGCGGATCGGCGATCCGCAGGCCGTGCCCCCGCTGGTGGCGGCGCTCCGGAGCGCCGAGCCGTGGCTCGCGCCGCGCATCGCCGACATCCTGACCCGGCACGGCGACGCGGCGGTCCCCCCCATGATCGAGTGCCTCGAGGAGGGCGGCCGCCATCACGCCCGTGCCTGGGCCGCCAACGTGCTGGGCGAAGTCCGTGCCCAGCGCGCCTTCCCGGTCCTCGTCCGCGCCCTCGGTGACCTCGAGGACGAGGTCCGCGCCAAGGCCGCCTACGCCCTCGGCCGCCTGGGCGACGCCCGCGCCATCCCCTACCTGCTCGAGCACCTCCTCACCGATCCCGCTCCCTTCGTCCGCGCGCGCATCGCGGGCGCCCTGGGCCAGTTCGACGAGCCCGACGTGATCGAGCGGCTGGTCCGCTCGCTCGGCGACCCCGCGTGGTGGGTGCGCATGCGCAGCGTCGAGGCGCTGGAACAGATCGGGCCGCAGGCCGAGGCACCGCTGCTGGTCGCGCTCGACGATCCCGATCCCGAGCTGCGCATGCGCTCCGCCGTCGCACTCGAGCGCCTCGGCGTGCCGGGGCGCGCCGTGCGCATGATCCAGGAGGGCGACCGGCCCGACGAGGCGCGCGAGATCCTCACCAAGTTCTCCATCGCCGGCGCCCGCGAGCTGCTGGCCGAGCAGCTCGTGCATCCATCGGCGAAGGTGCGCCTCGCCACCATCGCGGCGATCCGGCGCACCGGGCGGCGCAACCTCGAGCGCGAGCTGACCGACGTCGCCCGCGGCGACGACGACCCGATGCTCCGTGCCGCCGCCTTCGACACGCTGCGCGCCCTCCGGTACGAGGGCGCGGTGCCGGCCGCGGTCGCGGGCCTCACCGACCCGCACGAGGCGGTGCGCGCCGAGGCGGCCCTCCTGCTCGGTGACCTCGGCGATACCCGGGTCGCCGGCGAGCTCGAGGCATGCACGGCGGACGCGGACCCCGGCGTCCGCGCCGCCGCCGCGCGCGCGCTCGGGCTCCTGCTCGGGTCGCGGGCCGTGGCCCAGCTCACCCGGCTGCTCACCGATCCCGCCCCCGCGGTGCGGGCATCCGCCGCCGACGTCGCGGCCGAAGCGAAGCTCGACGGCCTCGTGCCGGCGCTCGTCCCGCTGCTCGCCGACGGCGACGACCGGGTGCGCATCGCGGGGGCGCGCGCGCTCGGCGGCCTCGGGGCGGCGGACGCGGCTGATGCGCTGGTCCGCGCCCTCGACGGCGCCTCCCCGGAGCTCGACGAGGCCATCATGGCGACGCTGGCGCGCCTCGAGCCGGACTCCGCGCGGCACCTGCTTGGCGCGCGGCTCGAGGATCCCGATCCGGCCGCGCGCGCCGCCGCGATCCGCGCCCTGGGCAGGCTCGGCGGCGGGCGCGCCGAGACGCTGGCCGAGGAGAGCCTGGCCGACCCCGCGGACGGCGTCCGCGCTGCGGCGCTCGACGCCGTTGTGTCGCTGGGCGACGCGACGCAGGCCCCGCGCATCCTCGACCTCCTCGCCCACGACCCGTCCCCCCTGGTGCGCGAGCGCGCCGCGCTCGCCGTCGGCAACCTGCAGGTCCCCGGCGCCGAGCGCGCGCTGGCCCAGGCCTGCGCGGGCAGCCAGCCGGCGCCGGTGCGTGCGGCCGCGGTGCTCGCGCTGGGCTCGTTCGGGCATGAGAGCATCGCCGGGCGGGTGGCCGAGATGACCGACGATGCCGACGTGCGCGGCGTGCTGCAGGAGCGGCTCCGCGACGACGAGGAGTACCGCCGGCTCGCGGCGCGGTTGCGCGAATCGCACAGCCTCGAGCTCAGGGCGCTCGCCTCGCTCTCCCGCCCGCAGATGGAGCAGGAGCTGGCCGACGGCATGCGCAGCGTGCTCGATCCGCGGGAGCGGATGCGCGTCGTGTCGGGCCTCCGGTCATTCCAGGGTGAGCGGAGCCGTAGCGCCCTCCTCCAGGCCCTCCGCGGCGACCCGAGCCCCGAGGTGCGCACCGCGGCACTCGAATCGGTTACGGATATCCTCGATCCTCCCACCCTGCTGGTGACGGCGCGGCGCGCCCTCGGCGACCCGAGCCTCAAGGTGCGCCGCGCGGCGATCACCGCGCTCCGCTCGCTGCCGGCCGCCGAGGCGCTTCCGGTGCTGGTGCAGACGCTCCGCCCCGACGATGACGCGTCGGTGATGCGCGCGGCTGCGGTGCAGGCGGAGGGTTCGTTCGACCAGCTCGCCGCGCTCGCGGCGGCCGGCTCGCCGCGCGAGGCGGTCATGGTCACCCGGCTCGCGCGCTACCTCCAGGACCCGCGCCTCCCCCGGCTGCTTGCCTCGCTTGCCCGGCACGCGGATCCGGGGGTGCGCGAGGCGCTGGGCGCGCTGGTCGCGGCACGGCCGGAGCTCGCGGCGGAGGAGCTGGTGCACGGCCTGGCCGCCGACCCGGTGACGGCGGTACGGCTCCAGGCGCTGCATGCGGCGGCGAAGGCCGGCCTGCACGTCCCGCTCGCGGCGATGGCCGACGATCCCGATCCGGTGGTGCGGCGTGAGCTGGCCGGCCTCCTCCGCACGGTGCCGGACGGCGGCACCCTGGGCCGGCTCGCCACCGACACCGACCCGCGCGTCCGCGCCGCGGCCGCCGTCAGCGGCATCCTGCGCGGCGAGCTGACCGCGCTCCCCGGGGACGTGGGCGCCGCGGAGGCGGCCGAGGCGGTGGTGGATGCGGGCGACCTCGCTGACCTCAGGCAGGCGGCGCGCACGTCGCCCGACGAGCGTCACCGGCTGGCCGCGGCGCTCGCGCTGGGCCTGGTGGGCGACCAGGTGGCGCGCGAGGTGGCCGAGGCGGACCCGGTGCCCTCCGTGCGGGCGCGGGTGGCGGCGCTCCTGGATGCGGCGCCGTGAGGGAGGCGGCGATCGACGTCCTCATCTTCACGGCGCTGTTCCTCCAGCCCGTGTTCCTCGTATATTTCCTCACCTACAACACTTACCAGCTCGCCCTGATCGTCATGGCCGCCCGCACCGTCCGGCGGCGGGTGGCGGGGCATTTCATCGAGGACCTGGACCTCATCGACGAGGGCGACTACACCAAGCCGCTCACGATGATCGTCCCGGCGTTCGACGAGGGCGTGTCCATCGTCGATTCGGTCACGAACCTCATCCACTGTGACTATCCGCGGTTCGAGATCGTCATTGTCAATGACGGCTCCCGCGACGACACGCTGGCGAGGATGAAGGAGGCGTTCCGGCTCCGCCGGACCGACCTGCCCTACCGCGAGGCGATCGGCACGGCGCCGGTGCGGGCGCTCTACGAGGCCACGATCCCGCTGCCGCCCGGCGTGATGCACCTGCTGGTGATCGACAAGGAGAACGGCGGCAAGGCGGACGCGCTCAACGCCGGCATCAACGCGTCCGCGGCGCCGTACTTCGTCTCCCTCGACGCCGACTCGATCCTGGACCCCCGCGCGCTCAAGGAGCTGATGCGGATGATCCAGGAGGACCCGCTGATCGCCGCGGTGGGCGGGCAGGTGGCGATCGCCAACGGGTGCACCATCGAGCACAGCCGGGTGATCGACGTGGGGATCCCCTACCACGACCTCGCGCGCTTCCAGATGGTGGAGTACCTGCGCTCCTTCACCACGGGGCGGACCGGCCTCGACCGGGTGGACTCGGTGCTCATCCTCTCGGGGGTCTTCGCGGTCTTCGAGAAGGAGACGGTGATCCGCGCCGGCGGCTACCTGACGCCCTTCGTCCGGCACCGGATCGTGGAGGAGTACGTCGGTCCCGAGAAGCAGACGGTGTGCGAGGACATGGAGATCATCGTCCGGCTGCACCGCTTCATCCGCGACAAGGCCACCACCCGGCGGATCGCCTTCCTGCCGCACCCGGTGGCGTGGACCGAGGTGCCGGAGTCGCTGGAGTCGCTGCGGAAGCAGCGCGGGCGGTGGTACCGCGGGCTCCGGGAGTCGCTGCGCTACCACCGCGGCATGCTGTTCCGGAAGAAGTTCGGGCGGATCGGCAGCTTCGCGCTGCCCACGTTCTGGCTCTTCGAGTACTGGGGGCCGATCATCGAGCTGGCGGGCTACCTGTTCATCGTCGTCTTCCTTCTCGCGGAGGAGCTCCTGGGCTTCCGCTTCCTCAACCGCGAGTACGCCTGGGCCTTCTTCCTGGCGTCGCTCGGCTACGGGATCCTCGTGAACCTGCTCGCCGTGCTGGTGGGCGCCTGGCGCTTCCGGTTCGGGCTCGCCGACCGGCTGCAGCGCGGCCTCCTGCCGTTCGACCGCCGCCGCGACATCGCCATCCTGCTCGCGTACGCGGTGATGGAGAACCTGGGCTACCGCCAGCTCACCATCTGGTGGCGGCTGCGCGGGCTCTGGGACGCGTGGCGCGGCAAGACCACGTGGGAGAAGTTCCCGCGCGTGGGGTTCGCGGTGCGGGAGGCACCGGCGCGTGGCTGACCGGCGGCGGCTTCGCGTCCTGCTGGTGGACGACGACCTCGACATGGCCCGCCTCCTCGGCGTGCTGCTGGCGCAGCAGGGGTTCGGGCCCGTGGAGCACGTGACCACGGGCAGCGCCGCCCTCCTCGCCGCCGACCGGTGCGACGTGGTCCTCCTCGACCACCAGCTCCCCGACACCAGCGGGCTCGAGCTCCTGCTCCCGCTGCGCTCGCGCCCCGAGCCGCCCAGCGTGGTACTGGTCACCGGGCACGGCAACGAGTCGCTCGCGGCCGAGGCCCTCCGCCGCGGCGCGGACGACTACCTGGTGAAGGACGGCTCCCTCTCGCACCTGCTGCCCGAGGTGCTCGACCGCGTCCGCCGGGAGCGCGAGCTGCGCGGCGCGCTCGCCGCGGCACAGGCCGAGCTGCTCCAGGCCGAGCGCCTCGCCGCCATCGGCGAGATGACGGTGACACTGCACCACGAGATCAACAATCCGCTCATGGCAGCGTCCGCGGAGGTGGAGCTCCTGCTGGCCAGGGGCGACGGGCTGAGCGAGGAGCAGAAGGCGGCGCTCGGCGAGGTCCGCGTGGCGCTGGACCGGATCCGGGACATCGTGCGGAGAATCGGCAACCTGCGGGAGGCGAAGACGACGCCGTACTCGGGGGAGCTGAAGATGATCGATCTGTCGGAGTGAGCTCGGGGTAATCCCGAGCGGCGCCCGGTCATCCCGAGCGCAGCGAGGGATCTGCT
>CAMLLJ010000167.1 GCA_946480845.1 uncultured Gemmatimonadota bacterium | reverse complement strand
CCCCGATGCCTCGGCCGGCGCGACGCGATACTCCACACGCGAGTGCGGCGGCGCTTCCGCGAGCTGCGCGCCGCTGATGTCGGTCGCGATGATGCGCGCGAACCGCCCGGCGAGATCGAGCGTGGCCTGTCCGCTTCCCGCGCCGCACTCCCACACGAGGTCGTGCCGGTCCACCGTCCCGGCGAGCCAGTCGAACAGCGCGGCCGGATAGCGCGGCCGGAAGCGCGCGTAGCCCGGCGCGACCGCCGAGAAGTGGTCCGTCAGCGCCCGATCCGGCGGACCAGCTCGCTGGCCGGCGTCGCGGCGCGCCGGATGTCGAACACTGCCTCGGCCCCGATCCTGAGCCAGGTGCGCCCATCCTTCGTGGTGAGCGCCGCGGCGGCGGGATGGAGGAAGAGCCCGGTGGCGTCCACGGTGTCGATCGCCGCGACGTGGCGGAGGTCGCCCACCTCGCGCACGCGGCCCCCGGTGCGGGCGGCGCCGTCCTCGAAGTTGACGGCGATGTCGGCGCGGAGCGGCGGCGTCCCGGGCAGCACGAGCTGGCCGCCCACGATCACCAGGTCGTTCGCGCCGCCGGCATTCTCCGGCAGCAGCTCGTAGCTCGCCGTGTCGGCCGCCTCGTAGCCGCGCGTGGCGATCGCGTCGAGCGCGCCCAGGATGATCGCCACGTTGAGGGCGCGGAGCCGCTGCTTCTGCGGGTCGCCCTCGAGCGCGCCGCTCTCGATCAGCACGGTGCTCGCGCCCCACTGCTGCATCAGGTCGCCGAAGGCGCGCGGGTTGAAGGTGTCGTCGTACTTCGCCACGCGGCCGGGGATCGAGTCCGCGAGCATGCGCGCCATCACGGCCGCCACCAGCCGCGCCCGGCCGCGCACCTCGTTGTAGCTGCGGGTCGAGTCGTGCGCGGGGGCCAGCAGCGCGATGGCGGCCTGCCGTCCCGCGGGCCCCACGCGGGTGCGGGCGCTCTGGTCGTGGAGGTTGAATCCGAACTGGGGCTCGATCCGGTCGCGCAGCCCCTTGAGCGCGCGCGCTTCGGGCGTGGATTGCTGGCGCCCGTCCCGGTTCACGTCGATGCCGGCGGCGTTCTCGCGCTGGAAGAGCTGGGCGCCGTCCGGGTTGAGCATCGGCACGAAGGTGACGCTGAGGTTCCGGCGGATCCGCTCCCGCAGCGGATCGCTGGTCGCCTCGGCGAGGAAGCGGAAGATGTCGGCCAGGGCCATCGTGGCCGTGGACTCGTCGCCGTGCATCTGCGACCAGAGGAGCACGGTGGTCGGGCCATCGCCGAAGTGCACCGCGCGGATCTCGCGGCCCTGGATCGAGCGGCCCGCCTCCTCGACGCGGAACGGCGCCTTGCCCACCGACGGGCCGATCGCGCGCCAGAGCTCCGCATGGGTGAACCGGCGCGCGGCGATCGCGGCCACGCGGTACCGCTCGGCGATGCGGAGCCCCGCCTCGAGCGTCGTGCCGCCCGGGTTCGTGGTGTCCGCCTGGAGCGCCGTGGCTGCCGCCTGCTGGCCGGCGGCGGGCCGGGCCGAAGCCGCGCCCGCGAGGGCGATCGCGGCGGCGGCGCATGCGGCGCGGAATCGGATCGGGATCATGATTCTCCGGTGATGGCGACGGCCTGGATCTCGACGAGGCAGCCCGGCTTGATCTCGGGCACGGGGATCACCGCGCGCGCGGGCCGGTGCGCGCCGAGGATCTCGGCGTAGACGCGGTTGACGTCGGCCCAGTGGCGGCGGCCCGTGATGTAGATGGTGACGGCGACCATGCGGTCGAGCCCGCTGCCGGCGGCGCGGAGGATCGCCTCGACGTTGCGGAGCGCCTGCCGGGTCTGCGCCGCCACGTCCTCCTCGCCCACGATCCGGCCCTCGGGGTCCACCGGAAGCTGCCCCGAGACGAAGACGAACCCGCCGTGCACCACGCCCTGGGCGTAGTGGCCGGCGGGAGTCGGCGCGCCGTCCGTGGCGACCGGGCGCACCTCAGCTCGCCATGATGTAGCTGCACCCCGCCTGCTGCGCGCGCAGCGCGGCGAAGATGCCGGACGGCTGGAGGATGATGCCGGGAACGAGCATCGCGCGCGCCGCGGCTTCGGCCTCCTCGCGCGTGCTCTTGTCGGCCTCGCGGAACTTCGCGACGACCATGCGGAAGGCGAGGTTGCAGGCCAGCACGATGCCGCCGCTCGCCATGAACCCCTCGAGACCGTAGGCGGTCCAGCGCGGCTCGGGGGACCACGGGGTCCGGATCGGGTTGGTGACGTACCACTTCTTCGTCGCCGGGTCCTTGAGCTTCTCCTCCTTGGCGATGCCGAAGCGCGCCCAGTACGCATCGCCCATCGCGAGCGGGATGGCCGTGTGGCGGATGACGAGGACCGCCGACATCTCCTCCGGCGCGGTGCCGTACACTTCCTTGTACTGGTCCCGCCACATCGCGGCGCGGAAGAGGGCGGCGCCCTCGGAGACGCCGGGCGAGTCGAAGACCGCGCGGTGCTTTCCCTGGATGCGGTCCACCCAGGTCACGTCCCAGTCGGCGCTCACCGGGACCAGTGGCGGCTCCTCAGCCGCGAGCGGCGATCCGGCGGTCGCCGCCATGACGGTGCTGGCGCCCAGCCAACCCAGGAACTCGCGTCGGGGCCTGGCCATCGGTGTCCTCATTTGGTGGAGTGTGGGCCGTCAGGGTGTGAGGTTGCGCCGGGACCAGCGCACGAGCGCGGTCCCGACTACGATCGCGATCAGGCCCAGCAGGAACGGCGGCCAGCTGGGCGCGGTGCCGCCGGCCAGTCCCGCGGCCCCGAGGGCGATGTAGGCGATGCCGCCCAGGGTCAGCAGCCAGCCGGCCAGCCGGAACCCGCGTGCATACCGCATAGGACCTCCCCGGTGCAAGTTGCGCCGCCGGCCCGCCCCGCGCCACTGTCCCTGGGCACCGGGACGAAACCCGGACGGCCCCGGCTCCGTCACAGTCTTACAGATACCGCGCGTTTCCGTACCGGAACCGCCCTCCCGTTCCACTCATCCCCTGGAGCAACCGATGGCATCCCATCGCTCCCGTCTGGCGGTCTTTCCCGTTCTTGCCGGCCTCGCGGCCGCCGGGGCCGCACCCGCCGCCGCGCAGGAGTTCGGCGGCGCGGCGGCCGTCGCCGGCCGCGACGTGCTCATCTCCCAGGCCTCCAACCAGTACGCGCCGGCCCTCGTCTATGTTTTCCGCGCCGATGCCCGCGGCGCCTGGCGCGAGGCCGCGCGCATCGCGGCCCCGGATTCGGCCGTGAACACCGGCTTCGGACGGCGGTTCGCCATCGACGGCAACACCCTGATGATCTCGGAGAGCCCGGTGGACAGCCTCTCGGCGGGCAGCGTCCACGTCTATGAGCGGAGCGCCGCCACGGGCCCCTGGCGCCACGCCACCGAGATCACCATTCCCGGCGCAGTCAACGGCGACCGGATCGGCCGCGGCCTGGCGCTCCAGGGCGACATCGCCGTAATCGGCGCCTCGCGCAGCGACAGCATGCGCGGGCAGGCGTGGGTCTTCCGCCGGCAGGGCGGCCAGTGGCGCCAGGAGGCGACGCTCCGACCCGACGAGGTCCAGCCCGGCGCCGCCTTCGGGAACACGCTGACGATGAACGACGGCGTCATCGTGGTGAGCGCGCAGCAGGCCGACTCCAACGCGGGCGCGGCCTACATCTTCCGCCGCGATTCGGCGGGGAGCTGGATCCAGGAGCAGAAGCTCCAGCTTCCGGTGCCCCCGGGCGCCCGGGCCAACGCGCAGTTCGGCGCTTCGCTGCTGCTGCAGGACAACGTGCTCTACGTCGGCGCGCCCGGCCTCACCCAGTTCATGGGCGCCGTGGTGCGCTTCAACCGCGACACCGTCAACCACCGCTGGAACCCCTCAGGTGGCCTGATGCCCTTCGACGCGACGCCGGGCACGCAGTTCGGCTCCGCGCTCGGGATGGTGGGCCGGGAGATCTGGGTCGGCGCGCCGGGCTCCTCGCAGTTCGAGGGCCGGATCTTCCGCTACGTCCCCGACTCGGCGGGCGCCTACAACTCGGTGTCCAAGATCGCCTACGACACCACCGGTATCCAGCTCGGCTTCGGCGGCGTGATGGCGGCGGGCAGGGACGTCGTGGTCGTCGGCATGGGCAACGCCGATTTCGGCGAGGGCCGCGCCGCGATCTTCTCCCGTGCGGCCAACGGCCGCTGGACCCAGGCCTCGGTGCGCGGGCAGACCTTCCGGCCCGCGGCCGTGGTGGGCCGCGAGGTGGACTGCGCCGGCGGCAAGGCCACCCTCTTCGGCTGCGAGAAGGTGAACCTCCTCTCCATGCTCCCCGTGGCCGACATGGGCGGGAAGCAGGGCACCCGGCTCAACGACGTGTGGGGCTGGACCGATCCGGAGTCGGGCAAGGAGTATGCGATCGTGGGCCGCTCCGACGGCACCTCGTTCATCGACGTGTCCAACCCGAACCGCCCGCGCTACCTGGGCGACCTGCCCAAGACCGCCAAGTCCCCGCCCGCCGTCTGGCGCGACATGAAGGTCTACCGGAACCACGTCTTCGTGGTGGCCGACGGCTCCCGCGAGCACGGCATGCAGGTGTTCGACATGACGCGGCTCCGCCGGGTCACCACCCCGCAGACCTTCACGCCCGATGCCCACTACACGCGCATCAACAGCGCGCACAACATCGTGATCGACACCACTTCGGGCCACGCCTTCATCGTCGGCGCCAGCTCGGGCGGCGAGACCTGCGGCGGCGGCCTGCACATGGTCAACATCCGCGACCCGAAGAACCCCGCCTTCGCCGGCTGCTTCCAGGACAAGGCCACCGGCCTCGCCGGCACCGGCTACTCGCACGACGCGCAGTGCGTCATCTACAAGGGCCCGGACACCCGCTACACCGGCCGCGAGATCTGCCTCGGCGCCAACGAGAACGCCATCAGCATCTCCGACGTGACCGACAAGCAGAACCCCAAGGCGATCGGCCGGGGGACCTATCCGAGCGTCGGCTACGCGCACCAGGGCTGGTTCAGCGACGACCACCGCTACTGGTACCAGGACGACGAGCTCGACGAGCTGCAGGGCAAGACGAAGGGCACGCGCACGATCATCTGGGACCTGCAGAAGCTCGACGACCCGGTCGTGGTCGGGCAGTACGAGGCGCCGGTCAACGCCAGCGACCACAACCTCTACATCGTCGGCGACCGGATGTACAACTCGAACTACACCAGCGGGCTCCGGGTGGTGGACATCAGCGACCGCACGAAGCCCAGGGAAGTCGGGTTCTTCGATACCGTGCCGGTCGGACCGGAGGCCCCTGGCTTCGGCGGGTCGTGGAGCAACTACCCGTTCTTCAAGAGCGGCACGATCCTCGTCACGAGCGGGAATGAGGGTCTCTTCCTCGTGAAGGACCAGACCACCAACCTGACGCCATGAATCGCTCGCTCTGCGCCCTCGTGGCGCTCGCCATCGGGGCCGCGTGTGCGGCCCCGGGGGCGACGCGCCAGACCCCCACGCCTGCCGGGACCGGCGTGGGGGTCCGGCTTTACGTCCCCAATCAGAACGACGCTTCGGTCACCATCCTCGATGCCGCCTCGGGCACGCTGCTCGCGACCATCGACCTGCGATCCGCCGGCTTCACGGCGAACGCGAAACCGCACGCCATCGTCGCCGAGCCCGACGGCTCCGCCTGGTACGTCTCGCTCATCGGCGACAACTTCGTCGCGAAGTTCGATGCGGAGAACCGCTTCCTCGGGCGCGTCCCGATGGAAACGCCGGGCATGCTCGCCCTCGACCCGAAGCACGACCGCCTGTACGCCAGCCGCTCGATGACGGCGGTGAGCCCGCCGGCGAGCATCGGCGTCCTTCGCCGAAGCGACATGCGGCTCATCGAGGAGCTCGACGTCCTCTTCCCCCGGCCGCACGCCATCGCGGCGGATACGGTCTCGGGGCGCGTCTACGTCTCGGGGCTCGGCGACAACCGGATCGCGGTCGTGGATACCGCGGGCCGGGTGGAGCTCACGCAGGTCCCCGGGCCCCTGCATGCCTACGTCACCTTCGCGCTCTCCCCCGATGGATCGCGCCTCGCCGCCACGACCCAGCTGACGTCGAGCCTCATCGGGTTCGACGTGCGAAGCGGCCGGCCGGTGCAGGCCGCGTCGGTGCAGGTCCTGCCGTTCGGCTATCAGGTGGCGTGGGCGCCGGATGGGCGTTCCATCTGGCTTGGAAACCAGCGGAGCGGCGCGGTGACCGAGGTGGATGCCCAGACCTGGGCGGTGCGGGGCGTCGTCCGGGATTCTGCCTTTGCAGAGCCGCACGGCGTC
>CAMLLJ010000166.1 GCA_946480845.1 uncultured Gemmatimonadota bacterium | reverse complement strand
AGCGGAGCGACGCCGGCCAGGTCTTCTCGCCCACGCTGTCCACCACGACCTCGGCCCCGCGCCGCCCGGTGATCCGCTTCACCTCGGCCACGACGTCCTGCGTGGCGTGATTCACGGTCTCCGCCGCACCCAGCCGGCGCGCGAGCGCGAGCTTCTCGTCCGACCCGCTGGTGGCGATGACGCGTGCGCCGAGGTGCGCCGCGATCCGTATCGCCGCCTGGGACACCCCGCCGCCCGCGCCCCAGATGGCCTGCACGCGGGCCCGCGTGGTGAGCATCCGCCAGGCGGTGAGCGTCGCGAGCGGAAAGGCCGCGGCCTCGGCCCACGACATCGCGTCCGGAACCGGCGCCGCATTCACGGCGGGAAGCACCAGGAACTCCGCCACCGTCCCGCCGCGGTGCTCGCCCAGGATCGCGAAATTGTCGCAGAGCGGGTGATCGCCGCGCACGCACGCCCGGCAGGCGCCGCAGGAGATGCCGGGGTTGAGCATCACGCGGTCACCCGGACGCAGGTGCGTCACGCCGCTGCCGACCGACGCGACGACCCCCGCCCCGTCCGATCCGACGACGTGCGGAAAGGCCGCGGGCTTTCCCGGCAGCCCGCCGATCATGAACAGGTCGAGTCGGTTGAGCGCCGCCGCGCGCATCGCGATGCGCACCTCGCCTGCCGCAGGGGGCCCGGGATCGGGCACGTCCCTGAGCGCGAGATGCTCGAGCCCGCCCACGCCGTCGAGCGCGAGCGCGCGCATCAGAACGACGGCATCGTGACCTGCTCGCCCGCTGCGCCCGGCACCGGTGTTGCCGCCGCGTCGCCCGCCATCGGCTGGAGGAAGAGGCGCTGGCCCGTTTCGCGGTTGCGGCCCGGCCGGCCGGTCACGTAGGCGATGCGCGAGCCGTCGCGGTCCACCGCGAGCGCGGTGACCGGCTCGCGGGTGCTGACGAGCCGGATCGGCGCACCGGGAGCGTGGCGCACGATCACCGCGCCATCGTCGCCCTCAACGACGTACACCAGCTCGCCCGCGGGCAGGAACCGCGGCAGCGACTCGCGCTCGCGCGTGGTGGTGAGCCGCCGGGTGTTGGCTCCGTCCATGTCCATCTGGTACACGTCGATGCCGCCGTCGCGTCCCGACACGAAGGCGATGCTCCGGCCGTCGGGCGCCACCGCCGGCGACTGGTTGCCGCGCGCGGTACTCGTCAGCACCTGCCCGCCGCTGCCATCCACGCCGACGATGGCGACCTGGCTCCTCGAGCCCGCCGCCGTCGTGTACACGATGCGGGTGCCGTCGGGCGTCCACGCGGGCTCGTTCTCGGTGCCGGCGTCGGTGGTGAGCCGCCGCGGCGCGCCGCCGTCGGCGTCGGCCACCCAGATGTCGAAGCTCCCCGCGCGGTTCGAGCTGAACGCGATGCGCGTGCGGTCGGGCGAGAAGACCGGGTGCAGGTTCGTCGCCTCGGTCACCAGCGGCGTGAACTCGGGCGCGGCGCCGAGCCGGACCTGGTAGATGCCGAACGATCCGCCACGATCGGACGCCACCAGCAGGTCGCCGGTGACGTACACCTCGGCCGCCGCGCTTGCCCCCCACGGCGCGGTGGCCGTGATGAGCGCGCGCCCGGGGGCCACCGCCTCGATCACGCCGCCCTGCACGGTGGCGACGCCGGGCCGGTCCGATGTCCAGGTGAGCGCCGGCGCCGTGCCGACGATCGCGGCCCCGCCCATCTCGGCGAGCCCGGGCGAGAGCGTGGCCCTGGATCCGATGCGGAGCCCGAGCCGGCGCTGGTCGAGCACGATGCGGGTCGGCACCACGCTGATGGTCCAGACGATCGGCTGGAAGCCCTCGAGCTGGGCCGTGAGTGTGGTGGTGCCGGCGCGGCGCGCCTCGAGCATGCCGCTTCCCGGAGTGAATTGCGCGACCCCCGTGTCCGCCACCGCCCAGGTGATCGGCAGGTCGGGAATCGGCGTCGAGTCGGCGGCCTCGCCGCGCGCCTCGAACCGGCGCGCAGTGCCGAGGGGCACCACGACCGGCCCGCTGCTGGCGCGCGGGACCAGGGTGAAGGCGGCCACCGGCTTCCGCACCACGACGCGGATGCGGCCGGTCATCCCGTAACCGCTGACGATCACCTCGGTCTCGCCCGCGCCGGTCGCGACGACGTCGCCGGCCGGGCCGACGCGCACGATCGAGGGATCGGCGGAGCGCCAGGTGAGTCCCGCGGAGAGCCGTCGGCCGCCCTGCGCCGGCACGCTCGCGAAGAGCGTGTCCACCGCACTGGGCGCGAGCGCGCGGCGCTCGGGCGTGGTGAACACGGCGGTGTCCACGGCGACCGGAATGCTGGCGGAGACGCCGCCTGCCGTCGCCTGGACCGTGGTGCGGCCCGGCGCGATGCCGACGACGAGCCCGAGCCCGTCCACCTGGGCGACTTTCGGATCGAGCGAGCGCCAGGTGATGCCGCCGGCGTTGCCGCTGGTGCCGTCGCGGCGGATCGCGCGCACGCTGAGCCTGGCCGGCTCGAGCGGCAGCAATGCCACCGTCCCGGGCTCGATCGAGATCGACGCGATGCCGGCCGCGGCGTCCCCGGCGGGACCGGTCACGGTGACCGATGCGGTGGCGCGCCGGACTCCTGCGCGCGCCTCGATGACGGCGTTCCCCGGCCCGATGCCGATCACGCTCCCCGTGGTCGAGACCCGCGCCACGCCGGTGTCCGATGAGACAAAGACGAAATCGGTGCCGGGCACCAGGTTACCCTGCCGGTCGTACCCCGCGGCATAGAGCGCTGTCCGCTTCCCGACCTCGAGCGACAGGCGGGCGGGCGTCAGCTGCACCTCGGCCACCTGGGCCGCGGCCATCGAGGGGAGGGTGAGGGCGATCAGGAGGATGCAGGTTCGTTCACGCACGGGCCGGGCGGAATGCACGGAGGAAGGGGACCCGGCAAGATGCCGGGCAAGGCAGCGGCGCCCCGCGCTTCCTATATATGGAAGGCGGGCCCGGAGCGACCCGGTCCTCCACTGGTCCGCGGGCTGGGGATCTGGCACGGGTGTTGATTCCAAGTAGTTGCCATGGAACAGGTTACGTAGCCGTTGGCCGCTGGCCCAGGGCTGGGGCAGCGGGGCCTCGCCGGGCCCGGCCGCCGATGGGTGCGCCGGGACCGCTACGGCACGCCGAATGCCGGAACTGGCACTGGTTTCGAGACGTCCATCCGGGGGGTCGCGAAAAACCTTGCACAACCGTTCAACTTGTGCAAGTTATAACCCCGTAACGCATTCACATCGGCGCCTCGGCGCCTTCACCGACCGGTGGCAGCGCCGCGCCGCGAGCCAAGGGAGCTCCAATGTCCGGGCTAGACGATATGGAGACGGGCTGGACCAGTGGTGGGTGGATGGAAGACTCACCGATGTCGAGCGACCCGATGCCGGCCCCGCCGCCGATGCCGGCGTTCGCCATGCCCGCCCGGGCGCCCGAGCGCGCCATGCCGGAGATGCCAGCGACGCCGAGGCCGGCCCCCAGGCCGGCCCGGACCGCCGGCAGGAAGACGGCGAAGAAGGCAGCGAAGAAGACTGCGAAGAAGACGGCGAAGAAGGCCGCGAAGAAGTCCGCCCGGAAGAAGTCGTCCCCGAGGAAGGCGGCCAGGAAGCCGGCGAAGAAGTCCGCCCGCCCGGCCAGAAAGTCCGCCCGTCCCGCCAAGAAGCGCGCCGCGCCGAGGCGTCCCGCGAAGAAGCGCAGCCGCCGGTGACCGAGCTGCAGCGAGCGAGCGCCCCGGTCCATCCGGGGCGCTTCGCGTACCGCCGCCTGTTCGCCGCCGCGCTCGCGCTGCTCCTCCTGGCCGGCTGCCGCGAAGGCGAGCCGGAAGGCGTCGCGCTGGTCGGTGCGACCGTGATCGACGGCTCGGGCGGCCCGCCGCTCCGCGATGCCGTGATCGTGGTGCGCGGCACGCACGTGGATGCCATCGGCCCCCGCGAGTCGTTCAAGATGCCGAAGCGGCTCCGCCAGGTGGACGTGGCCGGCAAGTGGATCGTGCCGGGGCTGATCGACGTGCACGCGCACGCGGCGCCGTGGACGCTCCCGCGCTACCTCGCCTGGGGCGTCACCTCGATCCGGGACCTGCACGGCCAGCTCGACACCATCCTCGCGCTGCGCGACCGCGCCAACCTGAACGCCGTGAGCAGCCCGCGCATCTACAGCGCCGGCGCGATGGTGGACGGCATCCCGCCCACGTACCCCGACGCCTTTGCCGTGGGCGACGCCAACGCGGCGCGGAAGGCGGTGGACAGCCTGGTGCTCCGCCGCGCCGACGCGCTCAAGCTCTACACCCGGATCGACCCGCCGCTGATGCGGGCCGCGCTCGACGAGGCCCGCACCTTCAGCCTCCGGGCCACCGCGCACCTGGGCCTCACGGATGCGGTCACCGCCGCGTCGCTCGGCCTCCGCTCGATCGAGCACCTGAGCGGCGTGCCCGAGGCGGCGAGCGCCAATCCGGAGGCGCTGTACGCCGCGCATCGCCGCGGCTTCTTCGCCGGCTGGACCGCCTTCGAGCGGAGCTGGAGCACGCTCGACTCGGCGGCGCTGGCGCGGGTGGCGGGCGTGCTCGCGGAGCGGCAGGTGGTGCTGGTGCCCACACTGGTGCTGCACGAGACCTTCAGCCGCCTCGACGAGCCGGCGACCTACGCCGACAGCGCCCTCGCCGCCGTGCCGGAGCGCGAGCGCGAGCGCTGGAACACGCCGGGCATGGTGAGCCGCGCCGGCTGGACTGCCGACGACTTCAACGCCTTCCGCCGCGCGCGCGCGGTGCAGGACCTCTTCATCCGCGTCTTCCGCGCCGCGGGCGGCATCGTCGCCGTGGGCACCGACGCCGCCAACCAGCAGCTCGTCCCCGGCGAAAGCGCGCACCGCGAGATGGAGCTGCTGGTCCAGGCCGGCGTGCCGCCGGAGGATGCGCTCCTCGCCGCCACCCGGAACGCGGCACTCCTGGTCGGCGCCGACTCCATCGGCACCATCGCCCCGGGGCGCGTCGCCGACCTCGTGGTGCTCTCGCGGGACCCGCACCGCGACATCCGCGCGACGCGCGAGATCGAGCAGGTGATGGTGCGCGGGCTCCTGATGAGCGCCGATTCCCTTCGGAAGGCCTGGTAGCGGCGGGTGGCGCTGCTCGACGTCGTCGCCGCCTGGCTGCTGGTCGCGATCTGGTTCGTGGCGTGGGAGGCGGTGACGGCCCGCCTCGACCGCTCGCGCAACGAAGGCGGCTGGCTCCGCGCACCGGTCCGGATCTATGTCGTCGAAGCGCTGCTGCTGACGCTGCTGGCCACGCTCTGGTTCGCGAGCATCGGCTCGGGCGGGTGGCCGCTGGTCTTCGGCTTCATCGGGCTGCTGATGGAATGGCCGGGCCCGGTGCGGCACGGGCTCCGCGCCGAGGACGGATCGTGGCGCGCGTTCGTGCGGGTGGTGTCGGGAGCGGTGCGGGTGGTGGGAGCGGGAGGGCTGGTGGGGTGGTGGGTGGGGTGAAGAGGGATCAGGGGTTAGGGGTCAGGGGTCAGGGGGCGAGGGCGCGGGTGATCCAGATGACGCCGGTGATCATGGCGGCGGAGCCGACCAGGGTGGCGGCGCGGCGGCCCCAGAGGTCGGAGCGCTCGGCGGCGCGGCGGACGGCGACGGCGGCCACCATCGCGAAGAGCGTCATCGCCGCGGTCACCCCGATGCCGAAGGCCGCGAGATAGCCGATGCCGGCGCTCGCCCGGTCCAGCATCGTCACCGGGACCAGGGCCACGGCGGCGCTCGTGCCCGCCAGGCCGTGCAGGAAGCCGACGACGGTGATGCCGTGGTGGTCGTGGGCGTGGGCGTGATCGTGCTCATGCGCGGCGGCATGGCGGCGCATCCGCCGCGCCGAGACGATGGCCCAGACGCCGAGGCCCACGAGCATCGCACCGACCACGGCCTCGCCGGCCGCGTCCCAGCGCTCCGGCCAGCGGACCCCGAGCGCCAGCAGCACGCCGCCCGCCGCGAGCACCGCCACGGAATGTCCCAGCCCCCAGCGCGCGCCGAAGCGGGCGGCGGCCGAGATCGCCGGCCTGCGGCTCACGAACGCGCTCACCGCGAGCATGTGATCGACCTCGAGCGCATGCAGGAACCCCAGCATGCAGGCGGTGGCGAACAGCACGACCAGCGTCATCGAAGCTCCAATTTCCCAGGAGGCACCATGTCCAATCCCGAGCGCATCCGGCTGACCGCACTGTCGCACGGCGCCGGCTGAGCCTGCAAGCTCGGCAGCGACGAGCTGGCGCAGGTCCTGCGCCTTCTGCCCGCCGTCGAGGACGCCCGAGTCCTC
>CAMLLJ010000165.1 GCA_946480845.1 uncultured Gemmatimonadota bacterium | reverse complement strand
CCCGGCAGGGCGGCGACCGGATCCTCTTCATGGACATCGCCTCGGCCGAGGTGACGAAGTACGCAGCCAACGCGATGCTGGCCACCCGCATCTCGTTCATGAACCAGATGGCGGCCTTCTGCGACGCCGTCGGCGCCGACGTGACCGACGTGCGGCTGGGCATCGGCGCGGACCAGCGGATCGGCCGGGCGTTCCTGTATCCCGGCCCCGGCTACGGCGGCTCCTGCTTCCCCAAGGACGTGAAGGCGATCATCCGCACGGCAGACGACGCGGGCGTCTCGCTCGACCTGCTGCGCGCCGTCGAGGACGTGAACGAGCGCCAGAAGCGGCTGCTCTTCCGCAAGGCCGCGCAGGCGCTTGGCCCGGACATGAAGGGGCTCACGGTCGCCGTCTGGGGCCTCGCCTTCAAGGCCGACACCGACGACGTGCGCGAGAGCCCGGCGATCCCCCTGGTCGAGGACCTGCTCGCGGCCGGTGCCACCGTGCGTGCCCACGACCCGGAGGCCGCGGCGTCCGCGCGCCGGGTGTTCGGCGACCGGATCGAGTATGCGGCCGACCCGTACGATGCAGCCGCCGGTGCCGACGCCCTGTTCGTCGTGACCGAGTGGCTCATGTACCGCGTGCCGGATTTCGACCGGCTGGCCTCGACGATGCGGCGCCCGCTCCTCCTCGACGGGCGCAACCTCTACGATCCGGCACGGCTCCGGGCGGCCGGCTTCGAGTACGTGGGGATCGGGCGGGGCGGGCGCTGATGCGCCTCTGCGTGACCGGCGGGGCGGGGTTCATCGGGTCGAGCCTGGTGGATGCGCTGCTCGCCCGCGGTGACGACGTGGTCGCCGTGGACAACTTCGATCCGTTCTATCCGCGCGCCGTCAAGGAGCGCAACCTGGCCGCGGCGGCGGAGCACCCGCGGTTCTCGCTGCACGAGCTCGATGTGCGGGACGGCGCCGCGCTCGCCGCGCTGCTCGAGCCGGAGACGGTCGTCGTTCACCTGGCGGCGAAGGCGGGGGTCCGGCCGTCGCTGGAGGATCCGGCGGGGTACGCCGAGGTGAATGTCGGCGGCACCGCCGCAGTCGCGGCTGCCGCACGGGCCGCCGGCGTGCGGCGGGTGGTGTCGGCGTCGTCGTCCTCGGTGTACGGCGACGTCACGCCGCTCCCCTGCCGCGAGGATGCACCGGCGATGACGCCGGTGTCCCCCTACGGCGCGACGAAGCGCGGCGCCGAGCTGCTGCTCGAGTCGCTGGCGGCCGGGGCGGGGCTCACCGTGGCCTCGCTCCGCTTCTTCACCGTCTACGGTCCGCGGCAGCGACCCGACCTGGCGATCCATGCCTTCGCCAGGCGAATCGAGGCGGGGGAGCCGCTGACGCTCTTCGGCGACGGCAGCACCGAGCGCGACTACACGTACATCGACGACATCGTCGCCGGCGTGCTGGCCGCGATCGACTGGACGGCAGGCGCGCCGCCGGGGGTGGAGCATTTCAATCTTGGTGGCGGGTCGCCGGTCAGCCTCGACGGGATGGCGGCGGCGCTCGGCGCCGCGTTCGGGACGGCACCGCGCATCGAGCGTGCGCCGATGCAGCCGGGGGACGTCCTCCGCACGGCGGCCGACCTCACCAAGTCACGCGCGGCCCTCGGCTACCGGCCGCGCACGCCATTCGCGAAGGGCATCGCGGCCTTCGCGAGGTGGTACAAGGAGGAGCATGCATCAACCGGGCGCTGACCTGCTGCTGGCGCGGGCGCGGGAGCGGTTCGTCCTGCAGGACTACCACGGGGCGGTGCACCTGCTGGAGGAGGTCGCGGCGTCCGGCCATGCGTTTGCCGACGCGCACCACCTGCTCGGGGTGTCGCTCTCGCTGCTGGGCATGACGGAACGCGCCCTCGCCGAGTTCGACCGCGCGCTCGCGCTCAACCCGCGCTACCTCGAGGCCCTGATTCACCGCGGCCTGGTGCTGAACGAGCTGGGCCGGAGCGCCGAGGCCGAGGAGAGTTTCCGGCGCGCCGCGCTCGCGGATACCGGCAGCATCGGCGGCTTTCCGGCGCCGGTCGCGGCGCAGCTCGCCAACCGGCACGCCGACCTGGCGCAGGCCTACGCCGAGGTCGGGGCGCTGCCCGACGCGATCGAGCAGTACCGCCGCGCCCTCGAGCTGGGGCCGACGTTCCACGACCTCCGCTACCGGCTGGCGCGGGTGCTACTGGAGTCCGGGCGGGCCCTCGAAGCGAGGGAGGAGCTGGAACAGGTGGTGGCCGCCCGGCCCGGCTTCGTGGACGCCGGTGCCGCGCTCGGCCTCGCGCGCTACCTCTCCGGCGACGGCGACGGCGCGCGCGAGGTCTGGAAGGCCGCGCTGGCGCGGCGGCCCGACAACCCGCGCATCGAGGCGTACCTCAACATGGTCGGCCGCGGGCGGTGAGGTGGGCGCTGGCCGCCTGCCTGCTGCTCGCGGCGTGCGGGCGCCGCGACGCGGAGCGGCGCGGCGACGAGGCTTATGTGGCCGGCCGCTACGCCGAGGCGTATGCGGCCTGGACGGCCGCCCGCGACGACGGGAGCGGCAGCCTGCATGCAAAGTCCGCCGCCGCCGCCGCCCGTGCCGGGATGCCCGACTCGGCGATCGCAGCGTGGCTCAGGGTCGTCGAAGCTGATCCGGGTCGGAGCGGCGAGGCGGCGGACGGGCTCGAGGCCGTGGCCCGGAACGCCGAGCGGGCTCGCGACTTCCCCGCGCTGCGGCGGGCCATCGGCGCGATCGGGCTGGTCGCGCCGGAGCGGCCGGTGGGCCGTTACGCGCTCGCGCTGCTCAGCGCCACGACGGTGGACCAGGAGGAGGCGGTCCGCCTGCTCCCCGGGGCGCTTGCCGCCGCGTCCGCCGGCACGGAGTTCGACTCGCTGATGCTGCGGTACGGCGAGGCGCTGGTGGCCGGCGGCAAGTGCGACGAGGCGGTGGACGCCTACCGCGCCGTGCTTCGCCGCACCAGCGATACCGCCCGGCGAACGCTGGCGTCGCGGGAGCTCTCCGGCTGCGCGCTCACCCTGGGCCAGGCGGCGCTCGAGGCCGGCAGGGCGGTGGACAGTGACCGCTGGTTCGGGCTTGCCGCCCGGCTCGACTCGGGGTCGGCCACCGGGCGCCGCGCGCTCGTAGGGATGGGAGATGCCCGGGTCGCGGTGGGCGACACCATTGCCGCCGTCATCGTCTGGCAGCGGCTTGCCGACGAGCCGGAGGCCGACTCGATCAGCCAGCTCGCCGCCGCGCGCCTCCGCGCGCTGGGCGTGACCGACACCGCGGGCGATTCGGCCCGCATGAGAGAACGATGACGCAGCGACTCCTGACGGCCGTGATCATGCTCGTCGCCCTCGCGGCATGCGCCGGGGGGCCGGGCCCCGTCAGCGTCCAGCCCGGCGCGGAGAACCTGACGCCCGTCCAGCTCGATTCGCTCTGGCGGAGCGCCGACACCGCGTTCAAGTCGCGCAAGTGGGACGATGCGCTGCAGCGCTACCAGCGGTTCCTCCTCGAGGCACCGCCGGGCGACCCGCGCGTCGTCGAGGCCCACATGATGATGGGGGAGTCGCACTTCGCGAAGAAGAACCGGCTGGACGCGGCGCGGGAGTTCCGGCGGGTTTCGGACGAAACGCCGACCCATCCGCTCGCGCCGGCGGCACTACTCCGGGTGGGCGATGCCTACGCCGCGCTCTGGCGCCGCCCCGAGCTCGACCCGTCCTACGGCCAGTCGGCGCTGGCGACGTACCAGGAGCTGCTGAGCCGCTATCCCGACTCCGAGGCGGCGAAGACGGCGCAGACCAAGATCGCCGGGCTGAACGACTGGTTCGCGGCCAAGGCGCTGAAGGCGGCGCGCTACTACCTCCGCTTCAAGGCCTACGACTCGGCGATCATCTACCTCCGGGACCTCCTCGCCACCTATCCGCGCGCCGACGTGGCGCCGGAGGCGCTGGCCAGCCTGATCGGCGCCTACCGGGCGCTCGGTTACGTTGAGGATGTGCGGGAGACGTGCCAGTACCTCCGGCGCTTCCACCCCGACGCCCCCGAGGGGGAGGAGAGCTGCGCCGAGGTGCCGGCGGCGGCAGAGACTCCAGCGCGGGCGGACAGCATACCGCCGCTGGCGCCCCCGGCGGACAGCACGCCTCCGGCGGCGGCGCCTCCGGCCGGATCGTAGCCCGTGGTCGGGCTCTTCGGCGGCTCGTTCGATCCGATCCACCACGGGCACCTGATCGTGGCCCGGATCGCCGCTGAAGCGCTGGGCCTCGAGCAGGTCCGCTTCATGCCCGCGCGCGCGCAGCCCCTCAAGGGCGGGCGCCACGGCGCCACCGCCGCCCAGCGCGCGGCGATGGTCGAGCTGGCCATCGCCGGCGAGCCGGGATTCGCGCTTGAGCCGGTCGAGCTGGGCCGCGAGGGCTATTCGTACACGGTGGACACGCTGCGCGCGCTGCGCGCGCGTGAGCCCGGGCTCGAGCCGGTGCTGCTGCTCGGCATGGACGCCGCGGCGGACCTGCCGCGCTGGAAGGAGTCGGCCGCGGTGCTCGAGCTCGCGCGGGTCGCGGTCTTTGCCCGTCCCGGCAGTCCGGTCCTCGAGGTGCCCGGCGCCTGGCGCGTGGTGGAGGTGCCGGCGCTCGAGATCTCGGCCACGGAGCTGCGCCGGCGCGCGGCGGCCGGACGTTCGATTCGCTACTGGGTGCCGGATGCGGTCGCGGACTACGTTGCGACGCACGGCCTTTATCGGGATGGAGACGGATGATCAAGAAGCTGATGACCGCGGTGATGGGGTCGCGGCAGGAACGGGACGTGAAGAAGATGCGGCCCATCCTGGCGCAGATCCAGTCGCACGAGGAGCGGCTGGGCGCGGTCGGCGAGGACGAGCTGCGCGGGCAGACGGCGCGCTTCCGCGCCATCATCGAGGACCGGACGGGCGAGCTGGCGCGCGAGCTGGCCGCGGTGCAGGCGCGGAAGCACGACTCGGCGGACCCCGCCGAGCGGGACGCCCTCGAGGACGAGGCCGACGACCTCACCGCGCGCCACAAGAAGGCGCTCGCCGCGGTGCTCGACGAGATCCTCCCCGAGGCCTTCGCCACCGTGCGCGAGGCCTGCCGGCGGCTCATGGGCACCACCGTGATGGTGACCGGCCGCGAGCTGGTGTGGGACATGGTGCCCTACGACGTGCAGCTCATCGGCGGCATCGTGCTGCACCAGGGCCGCATCGCCGAAATGGCGACCGGCGAGGGCAAGACGCTGGTGGCGACGCTGCCGCTGTACCTGAACGCGCTCACCGGCCGGGGGGCGCACCTCGTCACCGTCAACAACTACCTCGCCCGCCGCGACTCGCAGTGGATGGGCCACGTCTTCAGCTACCTGGGCGTGTCCGTCGCCTGCCTCGACGACACCGAGCCCTCGACGCCCGAGCGCCGCGCCGCCTACCTGGCGGACATCACCTACGGGACCAACAACGAGTTCGGCTTCGACTACCTCCGCGACAACATGGTGTTCTCGCTGGACCAGCGGGTCCAGCGCGTGCACGCCTACGCCATCATCGACGAGGTGGACTCGATCCTCATCGACGAGGCCCGCACCCCGCTGATCATCTCGGGGCCGGTGGGGCACGCCGAGGACGACAGCTACCAGCAGTACAACCGCCAGGTCGCCGAGCTGGTGCGCAAGCAGACCGCCGTGGTGAACACCCTGCTCGCCGAGGGCGAGCGGCTGCTCGAGGACCCGAAGGCGAAGGCGGACGCCGCGCTCAAGCTGTACCAGGCGCAGCTCGGGATGCCGAAGAACAAGCGGCTGCTCAAGCTGCTCAACGAGACGGGCGTCAAGCAGTCGGTGCAGCGGATCGAGCTCGAGGCCATCGCCGACAGGAAGCTGCCCAGCCGCCAGCAGAAGATGCGCGACCTCGAGGACGTGCTGTACTTCGTCCTCGACGAGAAGGGGCATTCGGTGCACCTGACCGACCGCGGCGCCGAGGCGATGTCGCCTGACGACCCGGGCCTCTTCCTGGTGCCCGACATCTCCGAGGCCGTGCACCGGCTCGAGCACGATCCGTCGCTGACGCAGCCGGAGCGGCTGCAGAAGCGCCAGGAGGTCGAGGCGGAGTACGCGCGGAAGAGCGAGAAGCTGCACATCATCCACAAGCTCCTCCAGGCGCACGCGCTGTACGAGAAGGAAGTGGACTACCTGGTGCAGGAGGGCCAGGTGCTCATCGTGGACGAGTTCACCGGGCGGGTGATGCCGGGGCGCCGCTGGGCCGACGGGCTGCACCAGGCGGTGGAGGCCAAGGAAGGCGTGCAGGTGAAAGGCGAGACCCAGACCTTCGCCACGATCACCATCCAGAATTACTTCC
>CAMLLJ010000164.1 GCA_946480845.1 uncultured Gemmatimonadota bacterium | reverse complement strand
GCCGGGCAGACGCCGCCCCAGTTGGCCGGCGCGCCGGGGATGTTGTCGTTCCCGTCCACCGTGGCGTTGCCGCCCACGTCGATCTGGCCGCGGCCGGTGACCGCCGCCTGTATGTCGATGTCGGTGGCGTGGGTGCGCACCAGTGTCCCGATCAGCCGGCGCGCGAGCACGCCGCCCGGGCCGGTGCGCTGGCCTTCGGAGCGCAGCAGGTACACGGCGTCGTTCAGCTTGGTGGCCGTGACCGTGTAGGACGCCGTCCCGCCGATCACCGTGGTGCCGAGCGCGACGTCGGCGCCTACGGCACCGGCGCCGCCGACCGCCGGATCCCAGTTGACGATCGCCGTCTGCACGCCGGCCTCGGCCGCCTCGAACGCCTCCGCGGCGAAGGCGCTGTTCAGGCCGCCGCGCTGCTCGAGCTTCCCGGCGAAGAAGGTGCCCCCCACCAGTGCCCCGATGATGACCAGGGCGAAGATGGCGACGGCGAGCGCGATGCCGCGTTCATCGGAGAGCTTCGGTCCACGCATGACGGTATCCCGGTACGGGTCAGAAGGACGGCGCATTCCGGAGCCGGATGCGCGTCGTGAGACTGTCTTCGCCGATGCTCAGCGCCTCGAGGCCGGTGGCGATGGTGCCGTCGGTCTGGCCCTTCAGCGCGATGTCGAGCGTCCGCATGTTGGCGATGGTGGCGGTCTGGGCGCCGGCGCGGTCGCGGTAGGTGAAGACCAGGCCATCGGCCGTGAGCGGGCCGAGCACCGGCTCCGGATTGGCCGCGCCGCCGCTCACCGAGCGCGCACCGAGCCACCAGCGGCCGTTGCTCTCGTACAGGCGCATTTCCATCGTCTCGAAGCTGCGCACCGGGGCGTCGACGAAGATGGTGGCGAGGGTGCCGGCCGGAATGGCCGATCCGTCGGTGCGCGTCACCGTCAGGTTCGTGGCGGCATCGCCGTTGGCGCAGGTGCCGTTGGCGGTCGCCGTGATCAGCAGCTCGAGCCAGCTGTCGTCGGCGCCGGTGACCTGGTCGCCATCGACGAAGAGATAGAGCCGGTCCCGGCCCCCGGCCTCGATGGGCCGGTAGCCGAAGGTGAGCCGGTTGCGCATGCGCACCTGGTTGCCCGACACCGCACAGGCGACACCGGTGGAGCGCATGGCCCGATAGACCACCTGGTCGGCCAGCGTGGTGACCAGGTCCGCCGGGCTCAGCTCGCGCAGCTCGGCCGGGAGCAGCGCCATGCCGGCGCGCAGGTTGCTCTGCAGCGTGACCCGCTGGCTCTGCGCGCGGGAGCCGCGCTGCATGTTGACCAGCATGCTGGCCAGCACGCCGCCCACGATGCCGAGCAGGACCAGGGAGATCATCAGCTCGACGAGCGTGAAGCCGCCGCGGGAACTCCGGGATGCAGTGCGCATGGTCACGAGCACCTGATGATCGTGTTGAGCGTGATGGTGCGCTGGCCGCCGGTGACGTTGTAGGTCACCGAGGCGGCGAGGGTGCGGAGGTCCCCCGCGCCCGCCACGGTCCAGCTCTCGGCGAGGCCGTCGGTGGTGGCCGTCTGGGTGCCGTTGGCGAGCGCGGTGCACGGCGTAGCGGTCGAGAGCGCGGTCTGCCGCAGCCTGTCCAGACGCTCCTGCGCCACCTGGGTGGCCATGGTGGTGTGGCGCCCCCGGCCGATCATGCGGGTGACCATCGCCGAGGAGCCGACCAGCCCGAGGATGCCGATGCCCAGCACCGTGATGGCGACGAGCACCTCGACCAGCGTGAAGCCCTGGCGGCTGCTCATGGCTGGAGCCTCCCGAACGGCGAGATGGTGAGCGTCTTGGTGTGCGAGCTCTTGGTGAGCGTGAGCGAGGCGGTGCCGGCGTTGGTGCCGACGCCGCGCGGGTCGAACCCGATCGGGTCTCCCGTGGCGGCGAGGGTGGCGCCGAACTCGGTCATGAAGTTGTGCACGCCGCCGATCGTATCGTGGGTGCTGCCCGCCAGGGCCACGGCCCGCGGCGTGACGACCACGACCGCCGAGTTGCCGTTGATCCAGATGGCCGAGCTGCGCCCGCGCTCCACCGCCACGGCGCGCGCCTGGCTGTGCAGGGCCGCCAGCTCGTTCCGCGCACTGCGCAGATTGGTGCTGATCAGCGCCTGCCGGAGCCGCGGGAAGCCGGCGGCCATCATCAGGCCGGCAACCACGATCACGATCAGCGTCTCGATCAGCGTGAAGCCCCTGCGATTGCTCATGCGTGTCTCTCCATCGGTGCGTGGCGGTACGCTTCCGCCGGTTGCTGATGCACACGGCGAGCCATGGCGCAACATGTTGAAGTCAAACGAGATGCCAGAAAGCACGAGGATCCCTTGCCTGCAGGGATCTGCGTGAAATGCAGCCGATTGCACACGCGCGCCCGGCGCCACGGGGCCGGCGCCGCGCTACTCGAGCTGGTAGCGCCTGAGCTTGTAGAAGAGCGTCCGGAGGCTCACGCCGAGGAGCCGTGACGCGTCGCGCCGGTTGCCGTTCGACGCCTCCAGCGCGCGCTCGATGGTGAGCCGCTCGAGCTGCTCCACCTGCGGCTTGAGCTCGTAGCCCTGGGGCTGGTAGCCGTTGCCGGTCCCGTTCCCATTGCCATTCCCGCTCCCCGCAACGCCATTGACCGCCGGCCGCCCGTTGCCGAGCGCGAAGTCCGCCGAGTCGAGGCGGCCGTCGGCGCTCAGCACGGCCGCGCGCTCGATCGCGTTCCGGAGCTCGCGGATATTGCCCGGCCAGGAATGGCCCGCAAGCGCCACCAGCGCGCGCGGGGTGATGCTCACCGGCCGGCCCAGCCGCTGCGCCGCCTGGCGCGCGAAGTGGGTGATCAGCGCCGTGATGTCCTCCGGCCGCTCGCGGAGCGGCGGCAGGTGCAGCTCGACCACGTTGAGCCGGTAGTAGAGGTCCTCGCGGAACTCGCCGCGCTCGACCGCGCGGTCGAGCGGCTTGGCGGTGGCGGCGAGCACCCGCACGTCCACCTTGCGGCCCTCACGCGCGCCCAGGCGGCGGATCTCGCCGTCCTCGAGCACGCGGAGCAGCTTGGCCTGGAGCGCCATCGGCATGTCGCCGATCTCGTCGAGCAGCAGTGTCCCGCCGTGCGAGGCCTCGAAGAGGCCGGCGCGGTCGGCCGTGGCGCCGGTGAAGCTCCCCTTGAGGTGGCCGAACAGCTCGCTCTCGAGGAGCTGCTCCGGGATCGCCGCGCAATTGATCGCGGTGAAGGCGGCATCGCGGCGGGGGCTCAGCTGGTGAATGGCGCGGGCGAGCACCTCCTTGCCGGTGCCGCTCTCGCCGGTGAGCAGGACGGTCGTCGAGTGCGCCGCCACCCGGCCGGCCAGCTCCACGACGTTCCGCATGGCCCGGCTCTCCGCCACCAGCAGGTCCTTTGCCTGCTCGCTGCCGAGGGTGGCGCGGAGCGTCATCACCTCACGGCGGAGCCGCTCGCGCTCCTCCGCCTTCTGCACGGTGAGCGTGACCTCGTCAGGACGGAACGGCTTGGACAGGTAGTCGTACGCGCCCTCGCGCATCGCCTCGAGCGCCGCGTCCTCGCCGCCGTAGGCGCTCATCATGACCATCAGCGCGCCGCCGCCGCCGGCGCGGTACTGCCGGAGGAAGCTGAGGCCGTCCATCTCGGGCATGCGGACGTCGCACAGGATCAGGTCGAACGGCTCCGCGGTGGCGCGCGCGAGCGCGTGCACCGGGTTCCCCTCGGCCTCGATCTGGTAGCCGGATTCCGCCAGCAGCAGGGTAAGCGACTGGCGCAGGGGAGCTTCGTCGTCCACGATCAGGATGCGCATCAGTTGGCCGCCGAATCGATTGCAGGAAGAAAGACCTTGAATGCCGCCCCGCCCTCCCGGGCGCGGTCCACCCAGACGATGCCGCCCGCCGAGTCCACCGTGCGCGCCACGATGGCGAGCCCGAGCCCGGTGCCCTTCCCCGGGTCCTTGGTGGTGAAGAACGGATCGAAGATCCGCTCACGATCGGCGTCCGCGATGCCCGGCCCGTCGTCCGCGACGACGAGCAGCGCGCCGTGCGTGCCCGCCGGCAGGTCGGCGCGGCGCGGGCGCGGGACGAAGTCGCGCGCGGCGGCCCCGCTGCCGTTGCGGGCGCCGCTACCGTTGCCGTGCACGCCGGCGGCGGCCTCACCCGCACGGGCCGCCTCGCGATGCCGGGCCTCGAGCTGGTGCGCGCGGGCGCCGGCCCAGATCCTGGTGGCCGGCGCCGCATCGCGGGCGTTGAGGAGCAGGTTCACCACCACCTGCTCGATCGCGTGCCGGTCGCCGCGCACCGGCGGCAGCGCCGGGTCGACGTCAACGGACAGCTCGTGCCCGCGGAGCGCGCCCTGCTTCGAGAGGAAGTCGGCGGCGCTCCGGAGCGCTGCCCCGGCGTCGGCCGAGCCGGACGCGGATCCCGGCTTCGAGTAGTCGAGCAGCGACGCGACGATCCGCTCGATCCGGTCCACCGCGGCGCGCATCTCGTCCACGATCCCGGGGTCCGCGCCGCGGTTCCGGAGCACTTCCGCATAGGTCCCGATGGCGCCGAGGGGATTCCTCACCTCGTGCGCGACCCCGGCGGCGAGCCGGCCGATGCCGGCCAGCTTCTCGACCCGCACCACGTGGCTCTGCGCGTCGAGCAGGTTCTCGGCCATGGCGCGGTAGCGGCCGGCCAGGTGCTCGAGCTCGCGCGACTCGTACGCGGCCGGCACCGCGGGCACCGTGCCCGCGGCGAGCTGATCCGCCTCGGCGGAGAGCTCCGCGATCGGGCCGAGCACGTAGCGGTGCATCAGGTGCGCGCCGAAAAGCACGAAGACCGCTGTGCTGCCCGCCCAGACTCCGGCGAGCGGCACGAGCAGTTCGGCGGGATCTCCGCCGGCGAGCAGGACCGTGACCAGCCCGGCCAGTCCGACCGCGGCGCTCGCCAGGAACACCAGCTGGAAGAGCAGCTGGAGCCTGAGCGACGGCCGCGGCACCGCCGTCATGGCCGCGGGCCTACGGGGTGCATGCGATCTGGCCCTCCACGGTGGCCGGGCCCAGCGGGCCGCCGGTGCCGTTGAAGAGGGCGCAGGTGCGCGTGGTGCTCGGGTGGCTCGCCGTGGCGCCCCAGCCGGTGGCGGTCACGCCCGAGAGCGTGATGGTGACGCCGACCGACGGGTTGTAGATGAGGGCCGCGCTGGGGATGGCGCCGGCATAGAAGGCGCCGCCGTTGTCCGCGGAGTAGCCCTCCTGGGCCACCGCCAGGTTGCGCAGGTCCGCCTTCATCGAGCTGACGTAGGCCGCTCCCTTCGTCGCTGCGAACTTGGGAATCGCGATGGCGGCCAGGATGCCGATGATCACGACGACCATGAGCAGCTCGATGAGCGTGAAGCCCGTGCGCTGCCTGGGAGACATGGGACCCGATCCTTCCCCGAGTAGAGTGGTGGTGCCTGCCGCTGCTGCCCAACCGTGCGCGGCAAGAAAAAAGGGCGGTGACCTCGCGGCCACCGCCCCCGTGCCGCCTTACATCACGGGCAGCTGATGACGCCGTCGGTCGGCGTCCCGTCGCCCACGGACACCTGGCAGCTCGTCACCGCGCTGGAGATGCTCGCGTTGGTGATCGTCATCGAGTACTGGGTGGCGTTGGCCGCCTCAGCCGTGACCGTGTTGCCGGCCGACAGCGTGAAGTTGGACGCCGCCTGGAGCTGCGCGAACGTGCCGTACGTGTTGTTGTCCGAGAAGTACGCTTCCTGCGCGGTCTCGAGGTTGCGCAGGTCGGTCTTGACCGAGGCCAGCTTGGCCTTGTCCTTGGTCGCCGCGAACTTCGGAATCGCGATGGCGGCCAGGATGCCGATGATCACGACCACGATCAGCAGCTCGATCAGCGTAAAGCCCTTGCGGTTCATCATGGTGCCCTTACCTCCGAGAGTGAAGAAGCCTGCTGCGTGGAATCGTGACCAGCCGAGTGACGCCGGGTCTGTTCGGGCTCCTGGAAGGGCAATGGGTATGCCAAGCTCCGAGCAGCCGTCACAAGCCCTTGCATCACAACGCGATAGGGGCTGCCCCAGACAACATTTGCACCCCCGCTCCGACCCGCATTCACCGGATTTTGCAAGAGGGAGGTCTCGCGCAGTCAGCCCAGGCGGCTCGAGCTCCAGGCGGACGCCACCCGCGAGAACGCGCGACAGTACTATGGAAGGAGCTGGATGAAGCGGGGAATCGCGGGAGCGCGAGGCGGGGAGAAAAGAGACAGGACGGTCGGGACGGTCGGGACGGTCGGGACGGACAGGACGGACAGGACGGTCAGGACGGTCGGGTCGGGAGAAACCTGGAATCCACAGCTAAGGCGCCTAGTGCACCAACGTTCGAGCCCCTATCAAGAC
>CAMLLJ010000163.1 GCA_946480845.1 uncultured Gemmatimonadota bacterium | reverse complement strand
GCGCGATGGACACGTAGTAGCTGCGCTGGTCGGGCGCCATCGTGATGTTGTGCGGTCCGTCGATGTCCGCCGGCATGATGCCGATGGGCACCGTCCGCTCGACGACCAGCGTGTCCGCGGCCGGGCGGACCCAGCTGATGATGTCCCCCGACTCGCTGGAGACGCCGAGGAGGTAGCCGAACTCCGGGGCTGCGGCCCGGGAGCCGGGCTGGGCTGCCGTGGCCGGCGCCGGAGCGGCGGCCGGTGGGGCCCCGCCCGAGCACGCCGCCGCCCCGGCGAGCAATCCGAGGATGTAGGGTTTCATGCCTTCGAATCTACACGGGGGCCACGGTCACGGTCGAGACGAATGGGGCCGGGGGCCGGAAGAGGTCTCTGAGCCCGGCCCGCCGCCGCAGTACCAGCACCAGCTCCCCCGGCGGGGGTTCGGTTACGCCCTCGAGCGTGAGGAAGGCCGGGAGGGTTGCCCCGGGAGGGGGCACCACCCGGTAGCGTGCCCCGTGCCAGACGACGTCCAGGTCGGCCGGGACGGACTTCACGACGCGATCGAGGAAATAGTCGTCGTCGATGCGGTAGACGCCGTCGGCGGCCTTCTCCCCGTCCAGATGGTAGACCGGGTCGAACGGCTCGCCGTCCTGCCGGGCGAAGTTGTGCTCCGCCGCGAGGTCGAACGCCTCGAGGTCAGGGGCCTGGGCACGCCACTCGAGATGATGGCGCAGCTCGTGGGTGAGGGTCTCCCAGGCCTCCTCGCGCCACGCGTAGCCCGGCTCGAGGGCCGCCAGCGCGGCGAACGAGCCATGGTACAGCACGATGCGGCTCTGGATGCCCGCCCCACCGGTCTCGTCGGCAAAGGGGATGCACTCGCCCAGCGTGTAGATCTCGGCCCGGAGCGGATGGGGAACGGCGCGCGGGGAGACCACCACCTCGGCGACCCCCTCAAAGAAGTGCGCCGGCACCTCGTCGGAGAGCCGGCGCACCATCGCCTCGAAGTCCCGGAGCCGCATCTCAGCCGGCCACGCCCCTGGCGATGACGTCCGCCAGGGCGTCGAGCCCCACGCGGTCCTGCGCCATCGAATCGCGGTGGCGCACCGTGACGGTCTGGCCCGAGAGCGTGTCACCGTCGATGGTGATGCAGAACGGCGTGCCCGCCTCGTCCATGCGACGGTACCGGCGGCCGATCGCGCCGCTGTCGTCGTAGAAGCAGGTGAAGCGCTTGCGCAGGTCGTCGTAGAGGCGCGTCGCCAGCTCGGGCATGCCGTCCTTCTTCACCAGCGGAAGCACCGCCGCCTTGATCGGCGCCACGGCCGGGTGGAAGCCCAGCACGACGCGCGTCTCGCCCTCGACCTGCTCCTCGCGATAGGCGTCCACCAGCACCGTCAACGTCACCCGGTCGGCCCCGGCCGAGGTCTCGACGATGTACGGGAGGTAGCGCTCGTTGGCGGCCTGATCGAAGTACTCGAGCTTCTTCCCCGAATGCTCCTGGTGCCGGCCAAGGTCGAAATCGCCGCGGTTGTGGATCCCCTCGATCTCGTTCCAGCCGAAGGGAAACTCGTACTCGATGTCGTAGGCGGCGCGGGCGTAGTGCGCCAGCTCGCCCGGGCCGTGCTCGTGCCAGCGGAGCTTCGCGGGAGCGAGGCCGAGCGCGTGGTGCCACCCCATGCGCCATTCCCGCCACCGCTCGAACCACTCCGCGTCGGTGCCCGGCTTCACGAAGAACTGCATCTCCATCTGCTCGAACTCGCGGGTCCGGAAGATGAAGTTCCCCGGGGTGATCTCGTTGCGGAACGCCTTCCCCACCTGGGCGATGCCGAACGGCACCCGCTGCCGCGAGCCCTGCAGCACGTTGAGGTAGTTGACGTAGATGCCCTGCGCGGTCTCGGGACGGAGGTAGATCACCGCCGCCTGCTCCTCGACCGGTCCCATGAACGTCTTGAACATGAGATTGAAGAGCCGCGGCTCGGTGAGCGAGCCGCGGGTGCCGCAGACCGGGCATTGCGCGTCGGGCTGGCCGGGCGTGCCCTTGATGCGCGCATCGTCGGCCCGGAAGCGGTTCTTGCACTGCCGGCAATCGATCAGCGGATCGGTGAAGCCGGAGACGTGGCCCGAGGCCTCCCACACCTTCGGGTGCATCAGGATGGCGGCGTCGAGCCCCTCGATGTCGTCCCGCTCGTGCACCATGGCGCGCCACCAGCGCTCCTTGATGTTGCGCTTGAGCTCGACACCAAGCGGGCCGTAGTCCCACACCGAGCCCAGCCCGCCGTAGATCTCGGACGACTGGAAGACGAACCCCCGGCGCTTGCAGAGGGAAACGAGCTTGTCCATGACGCTGGTGTCGGCCATCGCTGGGTCGGCTGGCGGAAGGAGTGGTGGGTGGCGCAAGCCGCGGAACATACCCGCCATGCGGCGCCGCGGGCAAGCAGCGATGATCGAGCAGCGCGGTGCGTGCGCGGCGCGCTGGCCGCTCCGTCAGACGTCGATGATCTGGTCCCGCCGGGTGCCGACGCTCACGTAGCGGATCGGCGCCCCGGCCAGGGCCTCGAGCCGGTCGAGGTAGGCGCGCGCCGCCGCCGGCAGGTCCGCGAGCGACCGCGCCGCCGCCGTGGACGCCTCCCAGCCCGGGAGCGTCTCGTACACCGGCTTCACCCGGTCGAGGCGGTCCACCTCAGCCGGGAACTCGTCGGACTGGGCGCCGTCGATCTCGTAGGCAACGCAGACGGGGATCCGCGCGAAGGTGTCGAGCACGTCCAGCTTGGTGACGGCGAGGTCGGTGAGGCCGTTCACCCGCACGGCGTAGCGCACGACGTTGGCGTCGAACCATCCGCAGCGGCGCGGACGCCCGGTGACGGCGCCGAACTCGCCGCCCAGCTCGCGGAGCCGAGCGTCGTCCGCCGGGTCGGCTGCCGAGGGGAGCGGGCCATTGCCGACCCTGGTGGTATAGGCCTTCACCACGCCGAGCACGCCGTCGATCGCCGTCGGGCCGATGCCCGCGCCGACGGAGGCGCCGCCCGCCGTGGTGTTGGACGACGTGACGAACGGATAGGTCCCGTGGTCCAGGTCGAGCAGCGCGCCCTGGGCGCCTTCGAGCAGCACCCGCCGGCTCCCCTTCACCGCTCGATGGACCAGCAGCCCGGTGTCCGCGGCGATGGCGAGCAGCCGCGGCGCAAACCGCTCGAGGAGCGCCATCGTTTCCTCGAGCGACGCGGTGGCGGCACTGCCCATCATCCCCAGCATCAGGTTGGCCCGGGCGATCCGGTCCGCCAGCATCCGGCCGACAGCGGCGAGGTCGCGCAGGTCGCCGACCCGGACACCGCGCCGGCCGGTCTTGTCCTGGTACGCCGGACCGATGCCCCGCCCGGTGGTCCCGATGGCCTCGCTCTTCTCGCTCGCGGCGTCGAGCAGCTTGTGGTGCGGCAGCACGAGGTGCGCGCGCTCGGAGACGAAGAAGCGTCCCTCGGTGCGGATCCCCCGCTCCGCCAGCGCATCCAGCTCGGCGAACATGGTTTCCGGATCGAGCACGACCCCGTTCCCGATCAGGCAGGTGGCCTGCGGGTGCAGGATGCCGGAAGGGACCTGGCGGAGGATGAACTGCGAGTCGCCGGTGACGACGGTGTGGCCCGCATTGGCGCCGCCCTGGTAGCGCACGACGAAGTCGGCGCGCTCGGCGAGCACGTCCACCAGCTTCCCCTTCCCTTCGTCGCCCCATTGCGCGCCGACGACCACCACGCAGCTGGTCCGCTCGTCGAACATGTCCCGTCCTCTCGCACCGGCACAAAAAAAGAGCCCTCGGCGGGGCTCATGAATCCTCGTGCAAAAGTAGGTGCGCCCGGCGATTACGTCAATTCGGCCCGGCCATCGCGCGGCCGACCGCATCCGCCGAGGCGAACGACAGCGCCGACGCGGTATCGCGCGGGGTGTGCAGGAGTCGGAGCGTGCCCCAGTCGAGCCGGCCGATGGTCACGGCCCTGGCACCCGCCCGCGCGAGGGGCCAGCTGTCGACGAAGATCCCGAGCGGCAGGCGCCGGAGCCGCACCGCCGGTCCGATGCCGGTGAGCCGCGGGGCGATCGCCTCCGCCAGCTCCCGGCCGGCAGCGTCGTGGCTCACCACCGACAGGGCGCCCCGCTCGTCCACCGTGTCCACGTTGATGACGTCCAGTCCGCGCACCAGCTCCGGCCGCTGCTGGGCGAGGATGCGCGCGCCGACCAGGCCGAACTCCTCGGCGCCGGTGAGCAGGATGCCGAGGCCCGCCTCCGGCGGCGCCGCGGCGGCCGCCGCCAGCACCGCCACGATGCCGCTGGCATTGTCCCGGGCGCCCGGCGTCGTGCCGTGAAGCCGGCCGCGCCCCGCGAGCGCGCTGCCCGCGACCGCGAGCCCAGCGGCACCCGCGATCGCCCAGGTGGGCGGCACGCCCCCGAGGCGCGCGACCGCCGCCGAAAAGAGCCCAGCGACGGCGGCGATGCACACCCACACCGCGACGAGCCGCCCCGCCATCGACTGCTTCTGCGCCTTGGTATCCACGTGCGCGACGATCCACCGGCTGACCGGGACGCCGGGCCGCGCCGCGATGAGGTTAGCGTCCTCGCGGAGCTGCCCGGCGCGGTCGGGCCACCCCATCGCCACCCCGCGCACCAGCAGCCCGAGGGCGGCCAGTCCCGCGGCCAGCACCAGCAGCGCCGCCGCCCGCGGCACGGCCGGCAGCGACAGGAGCGGCAGCTCGAGGAGCGCCAGCCAGCCGAGGCCGGCGCCGAAGATGGGAAAGGCGTTGAGGCTGGAGGGGCTGAAGGCGAAGCGCTGGACGTCGACGGCATAGCCGAGTGATTCGAGCGATGCCTGGAGGACGCGGCGGGCCTCCGCCGCCCCGGGGGTGCCCGCCTCTCTGGGCGCTGCCAGCGCGCCGGCGACGGCGCGCGGGATGGGCACCGGCGCTACGAGGCGGTGGCCGTCACCCGCGCGGTGTCGCGGGCAACGACCCCCGATTTGACCAGCGCGTCAAGATGCTGCTTCAGCGTCTGCATCTCCCCGTCGGTCTTCATGATCTTCGCCAGCTCGGCCGCGCGCGCCGGATCGCGCAGGATCTCGCGCACCGCCGGCGTGGCGCTCAGGATCTCCATGGCGGCGACACGGCCATTCCCGTCGGCCCGCGGCAAGAGCTGCTGGGCGACGATGCCGCGGAGCGACTCGGCGAGCCGCATGCGGCCGATCTCGCGCTCGGCGGTCGGGATCATCGCCAGGATGTGGCTGATGGTGGTGGTGACGTCGGGCGTCGGCAGCGCTGCGATCACCAGGCGGCCCGTCTCGGCCGCCTTGAGCGCCGCGACCGCCGTCTCGGGGTCGCCGATGTCCCCGATCACCACCACGTCGGGATCCTGGCGCAGCGCCGCATGGAGGCCCACGGCGATGCTGTCGGTGTCCACGCCGACCTCACGCTGCGTCACCGAGCAGTTGAGGTCCCGGTGCAGGAACTCGATCGGGTTCTCAACGGTCACGATGTGACGGTGCTGGGTGGTGTTGATGTGATGGATCAGCGCGGCGATGGTCGAGCTCTTGCCGCTCCCGCTCACGCCGGCCACCAGCAGCAGCCCGCGCTCGGCGTCCGCAAAGCGGACCAGCGCCTCCGGCAGCCCAAGCGACTCCACGGACGGCACCGCGAAGGGAATCACCCGCATCACGATCATGAACGACGAGCGCTGGCGCAGCAGGTTCACCCGGAAGCGCCCGATGCCCGGCATGCCCCAGGAGCAGTCGAAGTCGCGCAGCCGGTCGATGCGCGCGCGGTCCTCGTCGTTCGCCATGAGCTTGAGGGCGATGGTTCGGGTCTGATCGGGCGTGAGGCGCTGCTTGGTCAGCGGCACCAGCTTGCCGTTGATGCGGGCGCGGAAGACGTCGCCCGCCTTGATGTGCAGGTCGGACGCCCCCCGCTCGACCGCGGCCTTGATGATCTTCTCCATGACCTCTCCAGCTACGTGGTCGTCGGGCTCGGCTGCCTGGCCCGCAGGAACCCCATCCGGTCGTGCACCATGTCGAGCGTGTCCGCCGCCAGCGCCCCGGCCCGCGCCGCCCCCTCGGCGAGGATCCGTTCCACGCTGCCCGGATCGGCCTCCAGTGCCGCCGCGCGCTCCCGGATCGGCGCGAGTGCGGCCGACATGTTGTCGGCCAGCACCCGCTTGCAGTCGAGGCACCCCCAGCGCGCGCCCCGGCAGTTGACGGCTACCGTCTCCACCGTCCCGGGCGGGGAGAAGTGGCGGTGCAGGTCGTAGATGTTGCATATCTCCGGCGTGCCCGGATCCTTCTTCGTGACGCGTGCCGGGTCCGTCTTCGCCGGGCGCAGCTTCTGCCAGATCGTCTCGGGCGCATCGAGGATGCCGATCGTATTGTTCCGGCTCTTCGACATCTTCGATTCGCCGTCGAGGCCCAT
>CAMLLJ010000162.1 GCA_946480845.1 uncultured Gemmatimonadota bacterium | reverse complement strand
GCCCTGCTCGCGGCCGTCGAGGAGCGAAGCCGCGACGTCGCCGCGAGGCAGGAATCCTTCGCCGAACGCGAGCTCGCTGCCGAGGCCCTCGCCGCCCGGCTCGCGCTGCAGCAGGAGGCCCAGGAGGCCCGCGAGACGGAGCTCCGCCGCCGCGAGAAGGACGCCGAGCGCCGCGCACGCGAACAGGCGCGCTCCTTCCTCCTGGAGGCCCGCGCCCAGGTCGAGGACGCGCTCGGCGCCGCCCGCACCGCCGCCGACGACGCCGCCGCGCGCGAGGCGCGCCGGAAGCTGGAGGACGCCATCCAGTCGGAGGGCGCCGCGCTCGCCGCCACCGCCGAGTCGAGCAAGGGAGACACGCCCCCAGCCACCTCCGATGCGACGCTCGGAATCGGCGCCCGCGTCCGCACCCCCACCGGCGCCACAGGCGAAGTGCTCGAGCTCCGCCCCGACGGCCGCGCGGTCATCCGCATGGGCGCGATGAAGCTGGTCGCCGAGACCACCACCCTGACCCCACTCGCAGGCCGTCCCGACCGTCCCGACCGTCCCGACCGTCCTGACCGTCCCGACCGTCCTGACCGTCCCGACTCGTCGCTCGAAATCGACCTCCGCGGCCTCACCGCCGACGAAGCCGAAGCCGCCACCCTCGCCGCGCTCGACTCGTCCATCCTCGCCGAGCACCCCTATCTTCGGATCATCCACGGGAAGGGCACCGGCGCCGTGCGCGACCGGGTCCGCCGCGTCCTCGGCAACGACAGCCGGGTGAAGGCGTTCGCCTTTCCGCCTCCCAACCAGGGCGGCACCGGCGTCACCATCGTCGAGTTCACCGCGTGAGCATGATCCCCGAAGAGGTCATCGAGCAGGTGCGCGAGAGCGCCGACATCCTCGGCATCATCGGGGAGTCGGTGGACCTGAAGCGCACCGGTGCCGACTGGCGCGGCCCGTGCCCCTTCCACGGCGGCAAGGGGCGGAACTTCGCCGTCATTCCCCGCAAGAACCTCTTCTACTGTTATGTCTGCCACGAGGCCGGCGACATCTTTTCCTACATGATGAAGCGCTTCGGCATGGACTACCCGACCGCGGTGCGCGACATCGCGCGGCGCTCGGGAATCGTCGTGCCCGAGCGGACCGAGCGCGCGGGGCCCGACCCGAACGAGCCGCTCTACTCGGCTGCCGCATCCGCACACGCCTGGTTCGGGGAGCAGCTCCGCGAGCTTCCCGAGGCCGAGACGGCGCGCACCTACCTGGCCGGCCGGGACATCCCGCTCGAGACGGCCATGGAGCTGGGCTTGGGCTACGCGCCTCGCGGGCGGCTGCTGCTCGACGAGATGCAGCGGCTGGGGATCGCCGAGGATGTGCTGGTGACCGCGGGTCTCGCGGTCCGGCGCGAGGACGGCTCGGTGGCGCCGCGGTTCCGCGGCCGGCTCATCTTCCCGATTCACGACCTGCGCGGCAAGGTCGTGGCCTTCGGCGGCCGGATCCTCGGTGAGGGCGAGCCGAAGTACCTGAACTCGCCGGAGACCGCCGTCTTCCACAAGGGCAAGAGTCTCTACAACCTCTACCGGGCCAAGCATGCGATCCGGAAGGAGGAGGCCGCGATCGTGGTCGAGGGGTACTTCGACGTGATCCGCCTGGTCCTCGCCGGGATCGAGAACGTGGTGGCCCCGCTGGGCACCGCGCTCACCGCCGAGCAGTCGGCACTGCTCAAGCGGCACGCGCCCTCGGTCATCCTGCTCTACGACAGCGACCAGCCGGGCCTGCGCGCCACCTTCCGCGCAGCCGACGAGCTGCTGCGGCAGAGCGTGCGGGTCCGCGTCGCCACGATGCCGGAAGGCGAGGACCCGGACACGATCGTGCGCGCGGGCGGCGCGGCGGCGCTGGCGCCCATCCTCAAGGACGCCGTGGACGTGCTCGAGCGGAAGATCCAGCTCCTCGCCGAGCGGGGGTGGTTCGAGGGCATCGAGCACCGGCGCAGCGCGCTCGACCGGCTGCTGCCCACCATCCGCGCCGCGGCCGACCCGATCACCCGCGAGCTGTACCTTTCGCGGGTGGCGGAGCGCACCGGCGTCAGCAAGGACGTGCTCGAGGCCGAAGTGCGCCTGGCCCCGCGCCAGTCGGAACCGCGTCCGCCCAGCCGCCCGCCGGCGCGGCCGGCGGAGCGCGCGGCCTGGCCCGGCGGCGAGCGCGCGGAGGAGAACCTGCTGCGCGTCATCATCGTCTCCCCGGACTGGCGCGCCCGCGCGCGGGACATGGTTCAGCCCGAGCATTTCGAGGTGCCTGCCCACCGCGAGCTGTACCGGGCGCTGCTGGCACATCCCCCGGGCGAAAGGGCCGAGCAGCTCCCGGGCGAGCTGTCGCACGAGGCGCAGCTCAAGTGGGTCCGCCTGCGGGAGGCGGCAGACGCGCTCGCGGGAGCCGATGTCGACGCGATCTTCACGGCCACGTCGGAACTGCTGCTCTCGCGCCCCGAATGGAAGGAGATCGAAGCGATCCTGGATCCCGTCGAGCGGCAGGCCAGGCGCCGCGACTGGCGCCGCCGCTATCCGCGCGCCGCGCAGGCGCGGTCGGTGCAGTCCTCGGTGCGGAGGGGCCGGTGATCGGCGCCTTCCCCGCGCCGCCGCTCCGCTGGGTCGTGGCCTCCGAGCCCGATCCGGCGCTGGTGGCCGCCCTCACCGCCGAGCTCAAGCTGCCGCGCCCGCTCGCGGCGCTCCTGGTGCAGCGCGGGCACGCCACGCCCGATGCGGCGCGCGCCTTCCTCCGTCCCGCGCTGTCCGATCTGGCCGATCCGCACGCGCTCGCCGGCATGGCGGATGCCGTCGCCGCCATCGTGCGCGCGGTACGCGCGGGCCAGGGCATCCTCGTCCACGGCGACTACGACGTGGACGGCCAGTGCGCCACCGCCGTCCTCACCCGCGCGCTGCGTGCCGCCGGGGCGCAGGTTACGCCCTTCGTGCCCCATCGCCTCCGCGATGGGTACGACTTCGGGCCCGCCGGCGTCGCGGCCGCGGTCGCGGCCCGCGCGGCGCTCGTCGTCACCTGCGACTGCGGGATCACCGCCGTCGAGACCGTCGAGGCAGCCCGCGCCGCGGGGCTCGAGGTGGTCGTCACCGACCACCATCTGCCGGGTGAGCGGCTACCCGCGGCCGCCGCGGTCGTGGACCCGCAGCGCGCCGACGATACCTCGGGCCTCAGGCATCTCTGCGGCACCGGCGTCGCGTTCAAGCTGGTGCAGGCGCTGATCCCGGCGCTGGGCCTCCCGGAGCAGTTCCACCTCCACCTGCTCGACTACGTCGCCCTCGCCACCGTGGCCGACGTGGTGCCGCTCACGGGCGAGAACCGGATCCTGGTGAAGCACGGGCTCAAGGTCCTCGCCCAGAGCCGCTGGCCCGGCCTGCGCGCGCTCATCGAGGGCGCGGGCCTCTCCGGCAGGGAATTGCGCGCCGGCCAGCTCGGCTTCATCCTGGGCCCGCGCCTCAACGCCGCCGGCCGCATCGGCGATGCCGGCGATGGCGTCCGCCTGCTGCTGACCGACGACCGGGTGGAGGCGCTCTCGCTCGCGGGGAAGCTCGAGGGACTCAACGGCCAGCGGCAGGCGCTCGACCAGCGCATGCTCGACGAGGCGCTCGAGCAGGTGGAGCGCGACGCCGATCCCGAGCGGGACGCCGGCCTGGTGCTGGCGGGCGAGGGCTGGCATCCCGGCGTCGTCGGCATCGTGGCCTCGCGCATCGTCGAGCGCTACGGACGTCCGACCTTCCTCATCGCCTTCGACGGCGACATCGGCAAGGGCTCCGGCCGGAGCATCTCCCGTTTCGATCTCCACGGTGCGCTCACCGCCTGCGGCGACCTGCTCGAACGCTACGGCGGGCACCACATGGCGGCGGGACTCACCATCCGCCGCGCCCGGCTCGGCGAGTTCCGCGAGCGCTTCGCCGCCTTCGCGCGGGAGCACCTTTCGCCCGAGGACCTGGGACCCGAGCAGCGGGTGGACCTGGTGATCGGCCTCGAGGAAGCCACCGCCGACCTCGAGCGCCTCTGCCGCTACCTCGAGCCCTGCGGCGCCGGCAATCCGAGCCCCGTCTACGGCGTGCGCGGCGTGCGCCTCGCCGGCCACGGGCGCGTCGGGACCAATCACCTCAAGGGCACGCTCGACGACGGCACCGCGCGCCTTCCCGCGATCGGCTTCCAGTGGGCCGACCGGGTGCCCTGGCTCGCCGAGGCAGGCGGCATGCTCGACGCCGCCTTCCGGGTCGAGTGCAACGAGTGGAACGGCTGCACCACGCTGCAGGCGAGGCTGGTCGCCCTCTCGCCCTGCCGCGAGTGAGGATCGTCGCCGGGACACTCGGCGGGCGGCGGCTCGAGGTCCCGCGCGATGCGCGCGTCCGCCCCACCTCGGACCGGGTGCGCGAGGCGTGGATGAGCATCCTCGCCGACCGGCTGCCGGGGGCCCGCGTGCTCGACCTCTTCGCCGGGAGCGGCGCGCTCGGGCTGGAGGCGCTCTCGCGGGGCGCGGCCTCCGCCGAATTCGTCGAGATGCACCGCGCGTCCCTGGCGGCGCTCTCGGCGAACATCGCGGCGCTCGGACTCGAGGCGGTGAGCACCGTGCGCCGCGGCGACGCCGAGCGGTACGCGCGCGAGCTGCCGGAAGGGGCCTTCGACGTCGCGTTCGCCGATCCGCCCTATTCGATCGACTATGCCGGCCGCCTGGTCGCGCACTTTCGCCGGCGTCCCTTCGCGCGCATTCTTTCGGTCGAGCACCGGGCCGACGTGACCCTGCCGGGCGACGACACCCGCCGCTACGGCGACACCGCCATCACCTTTCTCCACGCCACCTGATGCGCACAGCGATCTATCCGGGATCGTTCGACCCGCCCACGCGCGGCCACGAGGACCTGGTGCGGCGGAGCCTCGCGCTCTGCGACCGGCTGATCGTCGCCGTCGCCCTCAACTCCTCCAAGCAGCCGCTCTTCAGCGTGGACGAGCGGCTCGCACTCCTCCGCACCACGCTCGGCGCCAACCCCGCGGTGGCGGTCGAGGCCTTCGACGGGCTGCTGGTGGATTTCGCGCGGAAGACCGGGGCGGGGATGGTGGTGCGCGGCCTCCGGGCCGTGGCGGACTTCGAGTACGAGTTCCAGATGGCGCTGATGAATCGCCAGCTCCATCCCCAGCTCGAGACCGTCTTCCTGGTCCCGGCAGTGGACCTGACCTACCTCAGCTCGAGCCTGGTTCGCGAAGTCGCGCGCTACGGCGGCGACATCTCGGCGCTGGTGCACCCGGAGGTGGCGGCCGCGCTCGCCCGGAAGTTCGCCTGATGAAGTTCCGGCAGGCGCTGCTGGCGCGCGCGGCGGCGCGGAAGGCGCGCATCGTCTTTGCCGAGGGGGAGGACCCGCGCGTCCAGCTGGCCGCGGAACGGCTGCAGGCCGCCGGCATCATCCAGCCGATCCTCATCGGCCTCGGCGGCATCGACCCCGCGAAGGACCCGCGCATCGCGCGAGTGGCCTCGCACCTGCGGGACCGGCAGCCGACGCGGGTGCACGACGGCGTCCACGCCCTCGACCTCGCCGCCGATCCGCTCAACTTCGCGGCGTCGCTCGTCGCCTTCGGCGAGGCGGACGGCTGCCTCGCCGGGGCGGTGCGCACCACGGGTGAGGTGATCCGTGCCGCGCTCTGGGCCGTGGGCACGGCGCCCGGCATGAGCCTGGTGAGCTCCGCCTTCTACATGGTGACCACCGACGACCGGGTCGTCACCTTCACCGACTGCGCCGTCGTCCCCGACCCGGCGCCGCAGCAGCTCGCCGAGATCGCCCTCGCGGCCGCGCGGGACCGGCACCGGCTCGTCGGCGATACGCCGCGGGTGGCCTTCCTCTCCTACAGCACCCGCGGCAGCGCGTCGGGGCCGCTGGTGGACCGGATGCGCGAGGCCGCTGCACGCTTCCGCGCGCTCGCCCCCGGCATCCCCTGCGACGGCGAGATCCAGGGGGACGCCGCGCTGGTGCCCGAGGTCGCGGAACGGAAGGCGCCCGGCTCGCCGCTGGGCGGGCGCGCCAACGTGCTGGTCTTCCCCGACCTCGACGCCGGCAACATCGCCTACAAGCTGGTGGAGCGCCTGGGCGGCGCGGCGGCGCTGGGGCCGATCCTCCAGGGCCTCGCCCGCCCGATGGCGGACCTGTCCCGCGGGGCCAGCGTCGATGATATTGTCGAGGTCGCCGCAATGATCGCGCTGCAGGGCGATCGCAACGTGCCAACGGGAGCGTCGTGATGGGCTTCACCCAGACCACCAACAACGGGATCGTGCTGGTTCGCGCCGAGGGACAGCTCATCGTGGGCAACCGCCAGGAGCTCAAGAACCTCGTCACCGAGCGGCTGGAGGCGGGGGAGCGCCGCTTCGTCATCGACTTCTCGCGCACCGGCTACATCGATTCCTCGGGG
>CAMLLJ010000161.1 GCA_946480845.1 uncultured Gemmatimonadota bacterium | reverse complement strand
AGAGCAGCTCCTTGGCGGCGTGGCGTGCGAGCGCCACCGCGGGCACGTCGCCGAAGACGGTGCCGCTCCGCGCGAAGGGCGTGCGCACGCCGGCCACGATCGCCACACGGCGGCCTCCTGCATCTGCCATAGTGGTGGTATCCTACCTGCTCGCGAGTACGGCGGCGACGGCGCGCCAGCGGTTGGCGTCCACCGGCTCCAGGACCTCGCGGCCGTGGAGCACCGTGAGCGGGGCCACCAGCCGCGCGATCTCGCCGGGCCGGAGCAGGTGCTGCTCGCTGGTCGGGCCCCAGCCGAAGGAGGGCTGGCTGTCGAGGAACGTTTCCATCATCAGCAGGCCGCGCGGCCCGACGCGCGCCGTCACGTCGCCCACCCGGGACCGGTCAAGATAATTGAAGACGAGAACCGCATCAAAAACGCCGAGGTCGGGCCACGCACCCTCCAGGTCGAGGGCGCGCGTCGCGATCTTCACCTTGCGCGCCTCGGCGAGCCCCGTCGCCGCGGCGAGCGCCGCCTCGTCGCGGTCCACCAGCAGCACGTCGGCCCCGAGCTCGGCGGCAGCGACCGCGTGGCGGCCATCCCCGCCGGCGAGATCGAGCACCCGCATCCCGGGGGTGATGCGGTGAGCGTGCCAGGCGAACCAGGTGCTGGCGCGGGGCGCGGCGGCGATCGGGGGCAGCGACACGTTCATTCCTCGCGGCGTTCCTCACTCGACGAGCTGGTGGCGGAGCCGGCGGACCTGCTGGTGATCGGCGGCGGCATCACCGGGGCCGCGATTGCGCGCGATGCCGCGATGCGCGGGTGGCGCACCGTCCTGGTGGACGCCGGAGACCTCGCCGCCGGCACCAGCTCGCGCTCGAGCCGGCTGGTGCACGGGGGCCTGCGCTACCTCGAGCAGGGGCGCCTCGGGCTCGTCCTCGAGGCGCTTCGCGAGCGGCGCACCCTCCTGCGCATCGCGCCGCACCTTGTGCGGCCGCTCGACTTCGTCTTTCCGGTGCACGATGGCGACCGCGTGCCGCTCTGGAAACTGGCCGCGGGCGTCGCGCTCTACAATCTGCTCGCCCAGTTCCGCAATGTGGGCCGGCACCGCATCCTCGGCAAGCGCGGCGCGCTCACGCTGGAGCCGATGCTGCGCGAGCGCGGGCTGCACGGCGCCGTGCGCTACGTGGATGCCCAGTGTGACGACGCGCGCCTGGTGATCGCCATGGCCCGGAGCGCGGTCGAGCACGGCGCGCGCGTCGGCAGCCATCTCCGGGTGCGCGCGCTGACCCGGCAGGACGGCCGGCTCTCGGGCGCCGAGGTGGAGGATGCGCGCACCGGCGCGCGCGGCACCGTCGCCGCGCGGGTGGTGGTGAACGCGACCGGCCCCTGGGTGGACCAGCTCCGCCGGCTCGAGGACCCGACGGCGAAGCCGCTGCTCCGCCCCACCAAGGGCGTCCACGTCATGGTGGCGCGCGAGCGGATCGGCCACAACGACGCCATCGCCTTCCTGAGCCCGATCGACGGGCGCGTCATGTTCGTGCTGCCGTGGGGCGACCTCTCCTACATCGGCACCACCGACACCGACGACGGCGATCCGCCCGACCACGTCCGCGCCAGCGGCGAGGACCTCGTCTACCTGCTGCGCTCGGTCAACGCCCGCTTTCCCGGGGCCCACCTCACCGAGGACGACGTGCGGGTGACCTGGGCCGGCCTCCGCCCGCTGCTTGCGGGCCGGGAGGGCGCGGATGCGTCGTCGGTCTCGCGCGAGCATGCGATCGTCATCGGGGCCGCCGGGATGATCACGGTGGCCGGCGGCAAGCTCACCACCTGCCGCTCCATGGCGGCCGAGGCCGTGGACCGCGCCTCGGCGCGGCTCGGCGAGCGCAGGCCCCGGCCGCCGACCGACACCGAGCCGCTCCCGGGCGGCGAGACCGCCGAGCTGGAGCCGTTCCGCCGCCGCGGCATCGAGCTTGGTCTCCCGGCGTCGGTGGTGGAGCACCTCGTGGCACTCTACGGGACCGAGACCGCCGGGATCTACAACCTGGGAACGGCGGACCGCTCGCGCTTCGAGCTGCTCCACCCGGCGCACTGCGCGATCGAGGCCGAAGTGCTGCACGCGGTCCGGCGCGAGCTGGCCCTGACGGTCGAGGACGTGCTGGTGCGGCGCATCCACCTCTACTACGAAACCCGGGACCGCGGCGTGCGCGCGGCCGCCAGGGTGGCGGAGCTGCTGGGCGAGGAGTTCGGCTGGGGACCGGAGCGCGTCGCGGAGGAGGCGCGGCGCTATCGCGACTTCGTGGCCGGGGAGCCGCGGACGGTCTAGCGGGTCATCCGCGGGTGACGGCGATGATGGCGGCCTCGATCTCCCGGAGCTCGGCCGGCTTCACCAGCACACGGCTCTCCGGCACGGGAAACGCGGCGCCCAGCTGGCTCAGGTCGCCGGAGAGGATGATGGTGCGGTCGGCGAGGTCGGGCCGCGCCGCGCGGAGCGCCGCGTAGAGGCCCACGCCGTCGAGCCGTGGCATGCGCAGGTCGGCGATGATGGCGCCGGGCTGCTCGCGGAGGGCGCCCTCGTAGCCCTCGTGCCCGTCCCGCGCCTCGAACACGACGGCGCCGCGCCGCCGGAGGTACTTGACGATCGGCCCGCGCACGGCGTCCTCGTCGTCCACCACGAGGACGCGCGTCCCCTCGAGCCCGGCCCCATTCGCCGCGGGCGGTGCCGGCACGGCCGCCGCGGGCGGCGGCACCGGCAGGGGAGCCGCCGGCATCCGCACCACGAAGCGCGTCTCCCCCGGCCTCGGCTCGAACTCGAGCTCCCCTCCCGCCTCCCGTACGATCTGCCGCGAGATGTAGAGCCCGAGCCCGGTGCCGCTCGCCCCCTTGGTGGTGGCGAAGGGGTGGAACAGGCGCTGGCGCATCGCCGGCGCCACGCCGGGGCCGGTATCGCCGACCGCGGCGTACACATGGCCTCCGTCGCTCCACGTTTCGATCCTGAGCAGCCGCCGCCCCGGCGCCTGGTACATGGCGTCGGCGGCGTTGCTCAGCAGGTTCACGAAGACCTGCTCCAGCCGGCCCGGCGCTCCCAGCGCCGGCGGGAGCGCGGGGTCGAGCTGCTCCTCCAGGGTGATCTCCTCCACGCCGAAGCGGTAGGAGACCAGGTCGGTGGCGCTGCGCAGCACGTCGTTGAGCTGCAGGCTGGTGCCGGGCGGCGCCTCGGAGCGGACGAAGCGCAGGAGGCCGGAAAGGAGCTTGCCCGCGCGGCGGGCCTGGCGGCGGATCTGCAGCAGCTCGCCGCGCAGCTCCTCGCCCAGCTCCGGATCGTCGAGGCGCGTGTCGGTGACCGACGCGATCGCCATGAGCGGGTTGTTCACCTCGTGCGCCACGCCGGCGATGAGCTGGCCCGCCGCGGCGAAGCGCCCCTGCTCCTCGGCGCGGGAGCGGAGCACGCTGGTCATCTCGTTGAAATGGGACGCGAGCGCGCCGATCTCGTCGTCGCGCTGGACCTCGACGCGCGCATTGAGGTCGCCGCGCGCGACCTGCTCCAGCCCGTCCTCGAGCTGCGCGAGCGGGCGCTGCACCAGCCGGGCGATGCTCACCAGCAGCATCACCACCAGCACCACCGAGAGGGCCGCCCACCAGCTCGCCGTGCGGACCGCCGTCTCGACGGCCAGGCCGAGCGCCGCCTCGCGGGTGGTCAGCTCGTCGAGGCCGACGCGCTCCGCGTCCACCAGCACCTGGGTCATCGCCCCGTGGATCGAGTCCACCCGGTCGAGCAGGCGCGCCGCGTCCCGGGGCCGCCCCAGCTCGAGGTTGGCGACCAGCTCGTACAGCCGGGTCTCGATCGTGCTGCCGAGGAGGGCGGAGCGCCCGAGCAGCACACGGAGGGTGTCCGGAGCGTAGTCGGAGGGCGCGGCGCGGACGCTGCCCGCCTGGGCCAGGAAGGCGCGCAGGCTGTCGATTGCCGAGGAGTCGGTCCCCGCCATCACGCGCCGGGCGTCCGCGACCGCGCGCTCCAGCCGGCCGGTGCGGGTGGAGAGCTGCTCGAAGATGGCGAGCACCGGCCGGGTGTCCTGGCGGAGCCGCTCGGCCCGGGGCGCGACGCTCACCGCGAGATAGATGGCGAAGCTCGCGAGATAGGCGACGACACCGGCCGCCGCGAAGAACGCGAGCTCGCGGAGCCGGATGGGCCGGATCCCGAGCCAGGCCGGGATCACCGCGGCACCGCCGCGACCGCCTGCCGGTTCTCCAGCCGGGCCATGATCATGCCGGCGCGCGGCCGCGTGGTGAAGGAGATCGGCCCGCTCACGCCCTGGTATTCCGGCGCGCCGGCGCCCAGGCGCCGCAGCCAGTCGGCTACCCGCGCGCGGTTGCCGCCACCGGCGCGCGCGGCGGTGGCGGCGAGCATTAGCGCATCGTAGTTGAGCGCGTCGAACGCCGTCGGCGCGCGGCCCGCGAGCCGCTCGAAGCGCGCCACGAAATCGCGCACCGGGGGCGCCGAGTCGGGGAGCCAGAACGAGACGATGTGGATGGTGCCGGCGGCGGGGCCTGCGCTGTCGGCGAGCGCGGGAAGCACCAGCGCGCCGTCGCCCACGATCACCCGGGTGGCTGGCGACAGGCGCTGCACCAGCCGCGCGATGGCCGCCGACTGCGCCACCCGCGCGGCGACCACCAGCACGTCGGGCGCGCCGTGGAGCAGCATGGCGCGCAGGGTGACTTCGAGGTCGGAGTCGCCGTCGATGGGCGCCTGGTCGAGCACGGTGACGCCGCGGCCCGCGAAGGCCGCCGCGCTCCCGAACCGGAGGCCGGTGCCGTAGCCGTCGTTCACGTAGATGATCGAGGCCGTGCGCGCGCCCAGCTGCTCCGCCGCGAACCCGGCGATGAACGCCCCCTCGGACGCGTCGTCGGGTATGAGCGAGAAGGTCCACGGCCCCGAGCGCGCCAGCAGCCGGGAGGTGGCGAGCGCGTTCAGGTGGGGCAGGCCCGAGTCGTTGTAGACCGGGGCGGCGGCGAGCGAGCTGCCGCTCGAGCCGTGGCCGACGATGGCGCTGATCCCCGGGATCGCGGCCAGCTCCTGGGCCTGGCGCAGCTCGAAGTCGTCGGGCGGCGCGGCATCGAAGTGCGGCAGGCGGATGGTGACCTCGCGGCCGCCGTCGGCGGCGAGCGTCTGGCGGGCCAGCTCGAGCGAAAAGCGGTAGGCGCCTTCGGCCGGGTAGGCAAACCCGATCACCAGCGGCGCGGACGGACCGCTGCAGGCGAACGCGAGCAGTGCGAGGCTCGCGACATGGAATGGCATCGCCGGGCGGCGCATCGGCAGTCCTGACAGGAGCTTGTGACCAGGGGAGAAGACCGCAATGTGCCCGGCCGGCATCGCCTCGGCAAGGGAGCATCCGTGCGAGCGCGGCATTATCTTGAGGGTCCCCCAGAAGCGGCGTGCGGCCGCCAATATCTCTCCGCCAGCGGGAGCAGTCCGTGGATCCGAACGTGTTCGAGACGGCCAACGCCGGATTTGCGCAAGTGATGTACGAGGAGTTCCTGAAGAACCCCGCGTCGGTGGGCGCGGAGTGGCGGGAGTTGTTTGAGAGCGGGATTGTTGGAGTTCAGCCGAACGGCAGTCAGGGCGGTCGGGACGGTCGGGACGGTCAGGACGGTCAGGACGGTCGGGTGGCGGACGGGGCTTCCGTCTCGAGCCCGACCGTCCCGACCGCCCCGACCGCCCTGACCGTCCCGATCAAGGGCCCTGCTGCCCGGCTTGTCCAGAACATGAACGAGAGTCTTTCCGTGCCGACGGCCACCACCTTCCGCGAGCTTGCGGTCGGGGTGCTCGAGGGGCGGCGGAAGGCGCTCAATGCGGCGCTGCAGGCGGCGGGACGGACCGAGAAGGTCTCCTTTACGCATCTCATCGCGTACGCCATCGTCGAGGCGACGAAGACGCATCCGGTCATGGGCCATACGCTCGCCATGCAGGAGGGGCAGCCGTTCCGGGTCACGCCGGAGGGGGTCAACCTCGGCCTCGCCGTGGACGTGACCCGGAAGGATGGGTCGCGGGGGCTGGTCGTGCCGGTGATCCGCCACGCGGAAGCGATGGACTTCGGGGCCTTCCATGCGGCCTACGAGGCACTGGTCGAGAAGTCGCGCACCAACCGGCTGATGCCCGACGACTTCGCCGGCGCGACCATGACGCTGACCAATCCCGGCGGCCTCGGCACCGTCGCATCGGTGCCTCGGCTCATGGCCGGCCAGGGGAGCATCATCGCCGTCGGCGCCATCGGCTACCCGCCGGAATTCTCCACGGTCGCGCCCGAGAAGGTCCGCGAGCTGGGGATCGGCAAGGTCATGACGGTGACGAGCACCTACGATCACCGGGTGATCCAGGGCGCCGAGTCGGGCCAGTTCCTCGGGACGCTCGAGGGGCTGCTGCAGGGCGGCGAGAACTTCTACGAGAACGTGGCGGCCGGGCTCGGCGTGAG
>CAMLLJ010000160.1 GCA_946480845.1 uncultured Gemmatimonadota bacterium | reverse complement strand
GGCCCCGGCGCCTCCGCGCGCGACAGCGCGGGGGTCGCGATCGTGCGGAACTCGGCGCCGGCCTGGGGGGCTGATTCGGCGTGGCGGATCGCGGATACGCCACTCGTGGCGATCGGCGGGGGCAATGGGACACGGATCGGGCGGATCGCGGATGTCGTGCGCACCGGGTCGGGAGTGATCGCGGTGGCCGATGGGGACGCGCAGGTCGTGCGCGTGTACGACCTGTCGGGGCGGCTGCTGCGGACGCTCGGGCGGCGCGGCACCGGGGCCGGCGAGTTCCAGGCGATCGACTGGCTCGCGCCGGCCGCCGATTCCATCCTCGCCTTCGACCTCGTGGCCCGGCGGCTCACCATGTTCGGGGCGCCGACGCGGGTGCGTGTGGCGTCGCTCGCCGGGGCGGAGGGGACCATTACGGCGCCACTCGGGCGCTATGCGGATGGGACCCTGCTGGTGGCCGCGGGGGATCCGACCTTCCCGTTCCAGGGGGATGAAGGCTCGGTGCGGCACGACTCCGTGACACTCATCCGCGCAACGGCGGAGGGTGAGGCGATCGACACCATCGCGCGGGTGGCGTGGGGCGAGAGCTTCGGCGTGGCCATCGGCGAGGGGGATCGCCGCTTCCTCGCGCCCATGCCGAGGCCGTTCGGGCCGCGCGCGAGCGCGGCGATGGTGGGCGATGACGTCGTGGTCGGGGAGGGGAAGCGGCACGAGCTCAAGGTCTACGGCGCCGACGGCGCGCTGGTGCGCTCGATCCGCCGCGATCGGGACCCGCTCCCGGTGACCCCGGATGCGATCGCCGCCTTCAAGGAGGCCCAGCGCCGCGGCAGCGCCGAGCGCGGGCTCCAGGCGGAGGTGGACGCGGCGCTGGTCGCGGCGCTGGAGCAGGCGCCGTGGCCGGAGCGGCTGCCCGCGTTCGACGGGGTGCTCGCGGACCCGGACGGCAACCTCTGGGTGCTCGACTACGGCGTGCGCCGGGACCAGCCCGGCTCCTGGAACGTCTTCACCGTGGAAGGACGCTGGCTCGGCACGGTGACCACACCGGAGCGCTTCCGCGTGGAGCAGGTGGGCCGCGACTGGATCCTCGGCGTCGGGCGGGGGCCCGGCGCCGAGGAGGAAGTGCGGATCTACCGGATCGTCAGGCCGTAGCGCGGCGGCGGCGCGCCACCAGCAGGCCGGCGCCCACCGGCACCAGCAGCAGCGCGCTCGCGGCGCCGAGATCGCGGGTGGCCGGGCGGTCGAGCGCGGCCACGGCACTGAGCGCCGCGTCCACGTCCTTCTGGGTCACCTTGCGGCCGAAGGTGTGGCCGTCACGGGTCTGCGTCGGCACGTTCACGCCATGCACCTGTCCGTCCGCGGCGATGCTCACCAGCGCCGTCGGCCCTTCCTCTCCAGCGACATTGATGGCGAGCACCCAGGTGCCGGCCGGCCAGTTCTGCCGGAGGCCGTACACGCCGGGCATGTTGGTGCGCTCGAAGGTGAGCTTGAGCTGCCGGCGGGCGCCGTCCACCATGCCGGTGGCGGTGCCGGTCACCGGCATGGTGATCGCATCGGCGTGGTGGTAGCTCCGGACCAGGAGGTACATCCCGCGGGTCGTCGAGTTGAGCGGGTTGGCGGGGAGCTCGATGGAGACCCAGGGTGGGCCGGCGTGAGCGGGTGAGGTGACGGCTGCCGAGAGCATGGTGGCGAAGAGCAGTGCCGTGGCGATGGCAGGAACGGTGCGACGCATGGGGACCTCCGGAACGGGTGTGCGTTGCCAGATCGTGTCCCTGAGATGCCGCCCCGTCAGGAAGGGTTTGGACGCGGCATCATCCGCCGCAGCCGCACCCCGCCCTTGAGTGAGCGGACGGCGATCTTCGCGTCGCCGCTGCCCACCTCGTAGCGGGTCGGCTTCCCCTTCGCGGCCTTGCCTGCCACGCCCGGGATCGCGTTGGAGATGGTCCCGCCGAATGCCGATACGTCCACCACGGCACCCTGGCCCTGCGCGAGCGTGAGCTCGATCGGCGCGTCGTGGGTCTGGAGGTCGAGCGTCCCGCCCTTCGCCACGGCGCCGCGGAAGGTGACGGCGCCGGAGACGCTTTCGATCCGCCCCACCGCAATGTCGCTCTCGAGCAGCCGGATGGTGCCGCTCACGCTGGTGACCGAGACGTCGCCGGCAGCGCCGCGGAGGGTGACGTTGCCGCCCGCGGTGCGGACGCGGGTGACGCGGGCGCGCGCCGTGACGTCCACGTCGCCGTCCATGGACTCCGCCGTGAGCAGGGACGGCGTGCCGGAGACGGCGACGGTGCCGCTCACGCTGGACACGTCCACCTCGCCGGTCACGCCTTCGATGGTGATGGCGGCGGTGGCCGCCTTCACCCAGACCCGGGCGCCGCGCGGGACGCGCACCTCGAGGGTGCTCTCCTTCGTGGGGCCGGCGTCCGCCGGGTTCTCGACGCCCGCCTTCACTCCGCGCCGCCCGCCGCCCATGTAGAACGACGCGCCGCCCGGCGCCAGCGTCCCGCGCACCGACACACTGTCGGCGTCCCAGCCGCGCACCACGGTGCGCCCGGCCAGGTTCACGATCCGGATGGACACGTCGGGGTCCACCGCCATGCCGCGCTCCACGGCCACGCTGCGGTCCACGGCCTGCTGGGCCGCGGCGGAGGCGGGAATCGCCAGGAGCAGGGCGAGGCAGTGAAGGGCGCGCATCGCTCAGCTCTCCCGCGCGAGCCGGGTCGCCTGCTCGAGGAGGGCCACCTTCTGCTCGTAGCCGGCGCGGAGCAGCAGCTCCAGCTCGCCGTTGGACGGGTCGGCCGCGAGTGCCGCGCGCGAGTCGGCGATCGCCGAGTCGATGATGGCGAGGTTGCGCTCGAGGGCGGCGATGGTCTCCGGGGCGAGCAGGTCGCGCTGCCGCTCGAGCAGGTCGGCCAGCTCGCGGGTCTCGGCGACGTAGCGGGCCTCGAAGCGGGCGGGAGCGGCGGGAACGGCGGTCACCGGGCCGGGTTCGGGGCCGGAGTCGCGCATGAAGAGCATCGTTACCGCGGAAGAGCCGGCGATCAGCGCCAGTGCGGCGGCGATGGCGAGGAGGGGGCGGTGCCTCGTGAGGCGAGTGGAGCCCGGGGCAACCAGGGTGCCGGTTCGCGCCGAGATCGCCGGCCAGAGATCGCGCGGCGGCTCGATGCTCCGGGGGAGCGCGGCGAGCGGAGCCCCGAGGGCGCGCGCCGCCTCGAGATCGGCGGTGCATTCCGCGCAGCCGGCGATGTGCGCCAGCGCCGCCTCGCGCCGGGCGCCGGTGAGCCGCCCCGGTGCGAGGTCGTCGATGATCTCCCGCACCTGGTCGCAGGTCATCGGCTCAGCGCCTCCCGGAGCAGCCGGCGGGCGCGGAAGAGCTGCGCCTTGGACGTGCCCTCCGCGATGCCGGACAGGCTGGCGATCTCGTCATGGGTGAATCCCTCGACATCATGCAGCACGAACACGGTGCGGGCTCCGGGCGGCAGGGCGGCGATGGCCTGCTCGAGGTCGAGGTTCCGGCCGGGCGGGGCCTCGGCAGCCCGCTCCAGCGCGCCGGGGTCCGCGGTCACCAGGACCCGCTTCGCGCGGCGCCAGGCCGAGCGGCGGTCGCCCAGGACCACGTTCACGGCCAGCCGGTAGAGCCAGGTGCCGAAGGCGCTCTCGCCGCGGTACGACGCCAGCCGCTCCCACGCCCGCACGAAGACGTCCTGGGTGAGCTCCTCGGCGCGGGCGGCGTCGGCCTCGAGCCGGAGGCAGAGGGCATGGACCCGCCCGGCGTGGGCGCGATACAGGTCGCCGAACGCCTCCTGGTCCCCCGCCTGGGCACGCCGCACCACGAGCTCGCTCACGGTCTGCATTCGCCTCACTTCGATGCCGGCGGCGGCCGGTCCGTTTGAACCGGGGGCGCGGAAGTGGCGGCCCGACCGCTCCACCCCTAGAATCCACCCCCATGTCCTACCTCGAGACGGACCGGCAGCGGGCTTCCGCGCTCATCATCGCGCTGGGGGCCTTCCTCGCCATCGCGCTCTGGCCGTTCACGAGCGGGCTGCTGGGCGCCCCCGTCCTCTACGTCATCTTCGCCCCGGTGTACCGGTGGCTCTCGGCGCGCATCCCCGAGGGGCTCGCCGCCGCCATCGTCATCGTGCTGGCGATCCTCTTCATCGTGCTCCCGGTCGCCTCGATCATCTCGCTCATCGCCACCCAGGCGCCGGGGATGATCCGCGGGGTGGTGGACAGCCCGCTGGTGGACCGGCTGCAGGACCTGCGCATCGGGCCCTACAACGTCGGCGAGCAGATCAGCGCGCAGTTCCGCAACATCGGCTCGCACGTGGTGTCGGTGGCCGGCTCGAGCGCGCTGGGGATCCTGGGCTCGGTGACGCGGCTCAGCCTCCAGCTCACCATCACCTTCTTCGGGCTCTACTACCTGCTGCGGACGCCGCGGCACATGTGGCGGCTGATGCTGCCGCTCATCCCCTTCTCCCGCGAGAACGCCGAGGCGCTGCGCAAGCGCTTCAAGGACGTCACCATCTCGACGCTGATCGGGACCTTCCTCACGGCGGCGGTGCAGGGCTTCCTGCTGGGCATCGCGTTCACCATCGCCGGGCTGGCCAACCCGCTCTTCTGGGGCGTGATGACGGCGCTCTTCGCCGTGCTGCCGGTGGTCGGGAGCGGCCTGATCTGGATCCCCGGCGTGGTGGTGCTCTTCCTCCAGCAGAGCTACGGCTGGGCGATCTTCCTCGCGGTGTGGGGGCTGGTGGTGGTGGGCGGCGTGGACAACCTGATCCGGCCCTGGGTGTACCGGCGCTACGCGCAGATCCATCCGTTCATCACGGTGATCGGCGCGTTCGCCGGCATCAAGTACTTCGGGATCCTCGGCCTGCTGGTGGGCCCGCTGGCGATCTCCTACTTCTTCGAGCTGATCCGCATGTACCGCGCGGAGCACTCCCTGGCCGACCCGGCCGACCTCGAGCCGGAGCCCGCGCTCCCGCCGCCGCGCCGCCGCCGGCTGAGCTGGCCCGGGCGCCGCGTCACCGACGCCTGACCCGCCGGCTCACCAGGTAGACCGGCACGCCGAGGGCGATGAGGACCGCGCCGCGAAGCGCATTGCCCGGATTCGACCCCACCGATCCCGCTACCACATACAGCGCCGCCAGGATGAAGAAGACGGGGAGCACCGGGTGCCACGGCGCCCGGAAGCCCGTGTAGCCCGTGTCGCGCGCGCGGTAGACGAAGAGCGTGACCGCGGTGAGGCCGAAGAAGATCCAGTCGGCGAAGACCACGTAGTCGAGCAGGGCGCCGTAGCGGCCGGAATAGACCAGGACCAGCGCCCAGAGGCCCTGCACCACGATCGCCGCGGCGGGGGTGCGGTACTTCGGGTGCAGGCGGGCGAGCGCCGGGATGAAGAGGCCGTCGGCGGCCATCGCCTGCACCACCCGCGGCGTCACCAGGATCACCAGGTTCAGGAACCCGAAGGTGGAGACCATGATGCCGGCGGTGATCAGGGTCCGCCCGACAGGGCCGACCAGGCGCGTCATCGCGTCGGCGGCGGGCGCGGTGCTCGCCGCGAGCCCGCCGGCGCCGAGGGCCTGGATGTAGGTGAAGTTGGCCAGCACGTACACCAGCACCACCCCGATCACCCCGATCACCAGCGCCCGCGGCAGGTTCCGCTCGGGGGCGATGATCTCCTCGGCGATGAAGTTGGTCTGCTGCCAGCCGCCGCAGGAGAAGAGCACCGGCACCAGTGCCGCGCCGATGGCCAGGACGACGTTGTCCGGCGCCCGCAGGTGCTCGGCAGGGGCGGCGGACGGGAGGAGGCCCGCGGCGGCGGCGAGCCCGGCGGCGATGACCGCGCCGAGCGCCACCAGCTTGAGGATGGTGAAGATGTTCTGGGTGATGGCGCCGGGGCGGACGCCGGTGTAGTTGACGGCGGAGAGGAGGACGATGGAGCCGATGGCCAGCGGGAGCCGGGCGCCCTCGCCCAGGGCGAAGAGGGCGATCGCGTAGTCGGCGAAGGTCACGGCCACCGCCGCGATCGCGCCGGTGGCGATGATGAGCAGGAGCGCCCACGCATAGAGGAAGGCGGGAAGGGGGCCCAGCGCGTCGCGCAGGTAGACGTACTGGCCGCCTGCCTTGGGGAAGCGGCCGCCCAGTTCCGCGTACACGAACGCACCCGCCAGCGCGATGAGCCCGCCCAGCACCCAGACGCCGAGGGTGAGCTCCGGCGTCACCACCCGCTGGGCCACGATCTGCGGCGAGCGGAAGATGCCGGCGCCGATGATGCCGCCGATCACCATCATCACCCCGGAGAAGAGGCCGAGGCGGCGCGCGTAGGTGACGGGCGCGGGTGCGCTCATGCGGGCACGCGGCGCGCGCGCTCGCGGGCGAGGTAGGAGAGGAAGGTGTCGGCCAGGGCCTCGAGGCGGGTCACCGACTCGGCGAGCGCGGACCAGTCGCCGCGGGAGGCCGCCTGCTCGGTTTCGCGGGCCAGGTC
>CAMLLJ010000159.1 GCA_946480845.1 uncultured Gemmatimonadota bacterium | reverse complement strand
GACGACCCGCGGACCGTGCTCAACAACGATTGCCTCGCGCCCGAGGGCTACGGCGAGATCATCGGCGGGTCCCAGCGCGAGGACGACTACGACCGGCTGCTGGAGCGGATCCAGGCGCAGGGTCTGGACCCGGCGGCCTATGGATGGTATCTCGATCTCAGGAGATACGGCACCTTCGTCCACTCGGGCTTCGGCCTGGGCGTGGAGCGGACGGTGGCGTGGATCTGCGGCATACCCCACATCCGTGAAGCCATCGCGTTCCCACGACAGATCCATCGGCTCTATCCATGAAGAAACAACCGGACGAAGAGAAGGAACGGCCGCTCAATCCCGCGGAGCTGAAGGTGCGGCTCCACATGATGCAGGACACCGTGCGGAAGATCGAGGCGGAGGTGTCGGAAGGGACCATTCCGGTCGAGGGGATGGAGGACTTCAAGCGGGCCATCGACGAGGCGCGGATGCGCATCTGGGCCGTGCTCACCGCCTCGGGCGACGAGGACCCGACGGGTTTCCTCGAGCGCTTCCGCCTGCGCCGCGCCATCGAGATCTGCCGCGCCGTCGAGCGCGACCTGGCCGACGGCTCGATGCGGACCTGGCCGAAGGAGATCTCGGAGCTGCGCGCCGTTACCGGGGACCTGTCCCGGACGCTGGCGAAGGGCTGACGGCGCGCGGCGCGCGCTTCACTTCGTCCCAGAGCCGGTCGAGCGCTTCGAGGCCCGCGCCTTCCATGGCCAGCCCGCGCTCGCCGGCGAGGCGCTCCACCCGGCGGAAGCGATCGACGAATTTCCGGTTGGCCCGCTCGAGCGCCGCCCCGGGCTCGATGCCCGCCTTCCGCGCCAGGTTCACCACCGCAAAGAGCAGGTCCCCGATTTCGTCCGGCAGGGCTTCCGTCCGCCCTGCCGCAATCTCCGCCGCCACTTCGTCCGCCTCCTCGCGCACCTTCTCCAGCGGCCCGGCTGCATCGGGCCAGTCGAAGCCGACCGAGGCCGCCCGCTCCTGCAGCCGGTAGGCGGCGAGCAGGGCGGGGAGCCGCGTCGGCAGCCCGTCGAGCGCACCGCCCTGCCGCTCCTTCCGCTTGACCTGTTCCCACGGCTCGGCCGGGCCGAGGTCGAACAGGTGCGGATGCCGCCGCTGCATCTTGCGCTCGACCCTCCCGGCAATTTCGTCGGCGGTGAACTCCCCCAGCTCCTCGCCCAGCACGAGCTGCCAGGCCAGGTGGAGCAGGAGGTCGCCGGTTTCGTCGCGGATCGCCGCCGCGTCGCCCTCGCCGAGGGCGTGGTCCAGCTCGAGCACCTCCTCGACCAGGTAGGGCCGCAGGGTCTCGCGCGTCTGCACCCGGTCCCAGGCGCAGCGGAGGCGGAGGTCCCGCACCACCTCCATGACGCGTCCAAGCGCTGATCTGTCTTGCATTTAGTCTCCGGGGCCGGGTATCATTCGCGCCGCCGTGGTCACCCATTCCTCCGCCGCCAACGCCACCGACCGCGCCTGGGTCGACATCGGTCTCGGCGCGCTCGCCGCCAACGCGCGCCGGGTCGCCGACGTCTCGCGCGCGCGCCTCCTGCCGATGGTCAAAGCTAACGGCTACGGGCTTGGCGCCATCCTGGTGGCGCGGGCGCTCGAACCGCTCGACCCGTGGGGGTATGGCGTTGCGGCGCCGGAGGAAGGTGCCGAGCTGCGGGCCGCGGGGATCGAGCGCCGGATCCTGCTCACCACGCCCGCCCCTCCCGGATGGTTCGCCGCGCTGCGTCGCGACGCCGTGACGCCGGTGCTCGGCGACGTGGCGGCGATTGCCGCGTGGATCTCCGCGAATCCGGACCGGCCGTTCCACGTCGGGATCGATACGGGAATGTCGCGGGCAGGCCTGTCCCACGACGATCCCGAGATGCTGGGAGCGGCGCGTTCACTGCTCGCCGGTGCATCGGGCTACGAGGGGGCGTGCACGCATTTTCATTCCGCCGACGAGGACGCGGCGGCGACCGGCGTGCAGTGGGAACGGTTCGGCCATGCCGTCGCGGCGCTCGGGCCGAGGCCGCTGCTCGTGCATGCCGCCAACAGCGCCGCAGCGCTCCAGGGAACCCGGTATGCCGCCGACATGGTGCGGCCGGGCATCTTCCTCTACGGCGGCCGCGCCGGCCCGGCCGATCCGGAGCCGGTCGCGGCGCTCCGCGGCCGGGTGATCGCGGTGCGCCAGATCCCGGCCGGCGAATCGGTGAGCTATGGGAGCACCTGGCGCGCGCCTTCGGCCACGACGATCGCCACCGTGGCGGTGGGCTACGCCGACGGCCTGCGCCGAAGCCTCGGCAACCGGGGCATGGCGGAGCTCAACGGCCGGCGCGTGCCGATCCGGGGGTCGGTGACGATGGACATGACCATGCTCGAGGCGGGGGACGACGTCGGGATCGGCGACGTGGCCACGTTCTACGGAGGCGCCATCACGCTCGACGAGCAGGCCGGCGCCGCGGGAACCGTCAGCTACGAGCTGCTGACCGCGCTGGGCCCGCGGGTGGAGCGCCGCTGCTGATGGCCCGCCGCGCAGCAATCATCGTGCTCGACGGGCTCGGCATCGGAGCCGCCGCGGACACCGACGCCTACGGCGACACCGGCAGCGACACCCTCGGCAACGTGTCCCGCGCCGCCGGCGGGCTCGACATGCCGAACCTCGCGGCGCTCGGCCTGGGCTGCTGTGCGCCGCTCGCGGGCGTCCCCGCGGCCGAGCGGCCACGAGCCGCCTGGGGGGTGTGCGAGCCCGCCAGCCCCGGCAAGGACAGCACGACCGGACACTGGGAGATCTGCGGCCTCCTGCTGGAGCGGCCGTTTCCGACCTATCCGGACGGCTTCCCGGCCCCGGTCGTCGAGGCTTTCGCGCGGCGGACCGGACGCGGAGTGCTCGCCAACATCGCGGCCTCCGGAACGGCCGTGCTCGACCGGTTCGGCGACCAGCACCTGGCCACCGGGAACTGGATCGTCTACACCTCCGCGGACAGCGTCTTCCAGGTCGCCGCGCACGAGGACGCCGTGCCGCTCGAGGAGCTGTATGCGGCCTGCCGCACGGCGCGCGAGCTGCTCACCGGCGAGCATGGCGTGTCCCGTGTGATCGCGCGGCCCTTCCGCGGCAGCAGCGGCAGGTGGGAGCGGACGGCGGCGCGAAAGGACTTCAGCCTCGAGCCGCCCGCGCCGACGCTGCTCGATCACCTGCACGAGCGGGAGGTGCCCCGAGTAGGGGTGGGGAAGGTGGACGACCTGTTCGCGGGCCGGGGCATCACGTCGGTGCATGCGGCGACCAACGCCGAGGCCTATGTGCTGATCGAGGGGGCGCTGGCGTCCATGACGCGCGGGCTCCTGTTCGTGAACGTGATCGAGTTCGACCAGAGCTGGGGCCACCGCAACGACGTGCCCGGCTTCGTGCGCGGCCTCGCCGAGCTGGATGCGCGGCTGCCGAAGCTGCTCGCGGGGGTGAGGGAGGACGACCTCATTATCTTTACGGCGGACCACGGCAACGATCCCACGACGCCGTCCACCGACCACTCGCGCGAAGTGGTACCCCTGCTCGTGCTCGGCCCCAGGGTCCGGCCGCGCGCGCTGGGCCGTCGCGCGACGTTCGCCGACATCGGGCAGACCGTCGCCGAGTATCTCGGCGTGCCGCCGCTCGCGGCGGGCACTTCGTTCCTGCATGAGGTCATGGAGTGACTGATCCCCTGGTGGCGGCCGCGCGGGCCGCCCAGCAGCACGCCTATGCCCCCTACTCGAGGTTCCGGGTCGGGGCGGCGGTCGAGGCGGAGGACGGCGCCATCTACGCCGGCTGCAACATCGAGAACGCCTCGTACGGCCTCACCATCTGCGCCGAGCGCGCCGCCGTGGCCGCCGCGATCAGCGCGGGCGCGCGGCGGCTCCGGCGTGCCGCCGTGGTGACCGACCTCGAGCCGCCGGCGGCGCCGTGCGGCGCCTGCCGCCAGGTGCTGGCGGAGTTCGGCCCATCGCTCGAGCTGGTGCTGGCCGGTCCGGACACCTCGCGCCGGGCAAGCCTCGCCGACCTTCTTCCCCTCGCCTTCGGTCCGGAGCAGCTCGCGTGACCTTCAGCCGGCTTCTCCCGATCGTCGCGCTCGCGGCTCTCGCCCTCGGCATCGCCTCCTGCCAGGAGGACCTGACCGCCCCCGGCGACTGTCCCGGGCTCTGCCCGTCGGACAACCTGGTGGTTGCCGACACGGTGCTCGATGCCGTGCTCGACAGCACCTATACGGGCTTCGTGCAGACGGGCGAGGGCACCCGGCTCCTGGTCGCCAACGGCGGGGCCGGGGAGCAGCTCATCGGCGTCGCCCGCTTTGCCCGCCGCGGCGATTCGATCACGGTGCGCGACACCGCCTTCGCCTTCCTGGTGGACTCCGTCATCCTCGGCGTCACGCTCGAGCGGCGCGATCCCGCGGTCACCGGGCTGGCTCTCGAGTTCTTCAAGCTGCCGGCCACGGTCGCGGTGGACACCGCGACGACCTACGCCGAGGTCGATGCCGTCCTCACGCCGGAGAGCCTGATCCGGAGCGTCCCCATCGCGGACGACTTCACGTCGGGCCCGATCCGCGTCGTGCTGGCCGGCCCCGACCTCGCGCGCGTCGCCTTCACCGAGGCCGATGACAACGTCCTCCGGCTCGCCTACCGGGTCACGGCCGCGCAGCCCACCGGCGTCATGCTGTCCTCGGCAGCGACGGGGCTGCCCGGCCCGTCGTTCGTGAGCTGGGTGAAGGTGACGCGTCCCGACACCACGGTGGTGCAGGGGCTGCCGCGCATCGTGGCCTACGACGGGTTCGTGGACCAGACGCCGGTGACCTCGCAGCCGCCCGACCTGATCAGCGTGGGCGGCGCGCCCTCGTCGCGCGCGATCCTCCGCTTCAACCTTCCGAGCCGGCTCCGGGACTCGGCGCAGATCATCCGGGCCACGCTGCAGCTCGTGCCGGTGGGCCCGGTGACCGGGCTCCCGGTCGATTCGGCACTGCTCGACGTGCGGGGGATCTTCTCCGACCTGGGCCCCAAGTCGCCGCGCATCTCCACCGAGTCGCTGGTGCGGAGCCAGCTGCTCAGCGTCGGCAACGGCGATTCCATCTTCGTCGAGGTCACCGCCGTCGCCCGGCTCTGGAACACGGCGAGCCGTCCGCCGACGGCGTTCTTCCTGGCGATGAGCCCCGAGGCCTCGACCTACGCCTTCGTGCAGTTCGGCTCGAGCCGGACGCCGGGTGCGATCCCGACGCTGCACCTCACCTACGCCCTCCCGTACCGCTTCGAGGCCCAGTAAGTGCGCCGACTCCTCCTGATCGCCGCGTGCCTTGCGGCCCCCGCCACGCTCGCCGCGCAGTCGTCCCAGTTCGGCGTGAGCGGGCTCGGGCTGCCCGGCCGCCACAGCTCGGTGCGCGCCATGGGGACGGGTGGCGGCTTCTCGATGTTCGACCCTGGATCGAGCGTCAACCCCGCCTCGCTCATCGAGCAGCCGGTGATGAGCGCCTCGTTCACCGGGCTGCAGAACTTCCGCAGCTCGTCGATCGGCGACCGCAGCGAGTCGGGCCGGAACACGCGGTTTCCCCAGGTGATGATCGGCGGGCCGCTCCGGAGGATTCCGCTGGCCCTGGCCGCGAGCTTCTCGACCTACACCGACCGCGATTTCGCGCTCGCCTCCGAGGACGTAGTGGTGCTCCGCGGGGTGCCGGTGCCGGTGTTCGACACGCTGACTTCGCTCGGCGGCATCAGCGACCTCCGGCTCGCGGGGGCCTACCGGGCCGCCGGGTGGACGCTCGGCGCGGGATTTCACGTGATCACCGGCTCGACGCGGAACGAAGTGCGCCGGGTCTTCGAGGACACGAGCTATGCACCGGTCCGGGAGCGCGCGGAGATCGCCTATTCCGGGATCGGCGTATCCGCGGGACTGAGCCGGCCGCTCGGCGGGGGCCTCACCGTATCGGCCCTGTTCCGGATGGACGGGGATGCATCGATCGAGCGGGACTCGACCCACGTGGGCGACGTGGACCTGCCCGTCGCCTTCGGCGGCGGATTCCGCTGGCGGCCGACGGCGCGGCTCGATATCGGGACGCACGTGGTCACCCACCGCTGGGGCAGCGCCGACGCCGACCTCCGGGCGATGGGCGGAACGGGGGCACGCAACACGGTGGAGATCGCGGCCGGCGCCGAGCTCATCCGCAGCCCGCGCCGCCCGCAGCAGCGCCCGATCCGCCTGGGCGCACGGTACGCGACCCTGCCGTTCCCGGTCGAGAACGGCGCGCAGGCCCATGAGGTGGGGGTGGCCATCGGCAGCGGGTTCCGCTTTGCGCAGGACCGGGCCGGGATCGACCACGCCGGGATCGACCTCTCCGTCGAGCGCGTCTGGCGCCGGGCCTCCGGGGGCCACAGCGAGGGCGCCTGGCTCATCGGGGTGGGCGTCACCGTTCGACCTTAGCGCACGGGGCCGATCCCGCCCCGTCCCACTATCTTTTCGCATGGCCAAGCGCGTCTACATCGAGACCTACGGCTGCCAGATGAACGT
>CAMLLJ010000158.1 GCA_946480845.1 uncultured Gemmatimonadota bacterium | reverse complement strand
CGCGGGCGGCGCGCGCCGCCAGGCGTGGGCGCTCATCGCGCTCGCGGCGATCCTGGTGATCACCGCGGCGTGGTGGGCGCTCGCGCTGTGGCCCGCGAGCGCCGAGCCGGAGTGGCTCACGCGCACGCGCGCGGCGTGCTTCGGCTCGGCGCGGGGCGGGCTGCCGGACACGTCGGGGTGGATCCTGCTCATCGGGGAGCCGATCGGGATGCTCGGCGCGCTGATCGCGATCGGCGGTCGGGCGCTCAGGCGGGACGTCGCATGGCTCATGGCGCGGCCGGTGCGGCGGATGATGACGATCGGGATTGGCGCCGTGGTGGTCGTCGCGACCGGCGCGCTCGGCGTGCGCGTGGCGCGGGCGTGGGAGGGAGGGCGCAACCTTCATGCGCTGGATACCGGGGCCTTGCGGCGGGTAGATCGTGAGGGGCCGCACATGGCGCTGGTTGACCAGCCTGGCCAGCGGGCATCGCTCGCGGGGCTGGATGGGCCCGCGATCGTGACGTTCGCCTTCGGGCACTGTGCCACGGTGTGTCCGGTAATCGTGAACGAACTGCGGGCCGCGCGCCAGCGCGCGGGGCGCGCGGACGTGCCGCTGGTGGTGGTGACGCTCGATCCGTGGCGCGATACGCCGGAGCGGTTGCCGACGCTGGCAGTGGCGTGGCATCTCGAAGAGCGCGACCGGGCGCTCTCCGGCGGGGTCGCCGAGGTGAATGCAGCGCTCGATGCACTCGGGGTGGCTCGGAAGCGGAACGGGCGGACGGGGGATGTGAATCATGTGACGATGGTGTACCTCGTCGGGCGCAGCGGGAGGATCGAGTGGAGAGGGGATGGCGGGGTGGCGGGGGTGGAGGGGGTGCTTCGGGGACTATAGCGGAGTCATCCCGAGCCGAAGCCCCGAGCGCAGCGAGGGGGAGGCGAGGGATCTACTCAACGCGTGGTTCGAACCGCGTTGGAGCAGGTCCCTCGCTGCGCTCGGGATGACCGGATGGGTTCGAGCTACGCGCTGAGCAGCGTCGCCGCGGGCGCAGCCGCGGTCACCCGATACGCCTCCTCCGCGATCCCCGCCAGCCGCGACGGATGCACCCGTACTCCCAATCCGAAGAAGTGCTGGAAGCTCATGATCAGCGGCCGCCACCGCTCGGGATCGATCCGGTCCCGGTGTCCCGCGAGCCGCACCGCATCAGTCACGTGCACCCGCAGGATCCTCACCTCGAGCGCCAGCGACCTTCCCCTCCGCGCCGGATCGGCCACCGCCAGCGGATGCACCGCCGCCAGCTCGGCCTCGAGGTGGATGGGGCATTCCGCCACGCGCGGCGGCGCCACAAGCTCGCTCGCCACCGGCGTGAGCCCGGCCCACGCGAACTTGTCCTTCACGTGCGTGTACCCGTTCGCCGACTTCCACTCCGGCACCGGGTCCGACCCCGTGGTCCGCGCCAGCCGGTCCACGGCGGAGACCTGCTCCACCGACGGCAGGCTCAGCACGCACTCGCCGGTGCGCTGGATGTTGGCGGGCGTCTGCGAGCGCGCGCCGAAGCCGAGCATGCAGCTCCGGCCCAGCCACCAGGCGCTCGACATCGGGGCGAGGTTGGGGGAGCCGTCTGGGTTGGTCGAGCTGACCAGCACGACGGGCGTGCCGAAGTACAGGATGGCGGGGTCGATCGGGCGGTGCATGCGGCGCTCCTCGAAGAACGGGCCGGAGATCGGTGAACGCGCCCAATCTCCGGCCCGCGAGGATTTCCGGCTATCCGGTTCTTGCGGTTGAATTGCGGCGGGACGGCGGGACGGCGGAACGGCGGAAGGTGCGACCGGCCATCGTCACGGACTGCGCGGGGCCGGCGTTGCTCCGGAACTCGAACGTGAGGCGACGGTTTCCGCCGGCCAGGGTCGCCGCCAGCGTGTTGGCGGCCGTGTCGGCTCGGAGCGCGCCCCATGAATCGCCCATGCGCGCGATGAGCGAGTCGCCGCGCTGCTCGACAACCAGCGTGCCGAGCAGGTCGTCCGAGTACCGGCCCGCATAGCGTGCGAAGGGAAGGGGCGGGCGCGGAGGGGCGGGCGGCGGCGGCTCGGCGGTGCGGGAGACGACACGCCGCCGGAGGTCCGCCACCCGGGGCGCGAAGGTGACCGGCGCGTCGCCGCGGGCGAGATCGTAGACTCCCTGCGCGATCATCTCGGCCGCCGCGCCGCCGGCGTCGCTGTTGGCCAGCACCACCACGCCGATCCGGCGCGCCGGCATGAACGAGAAGTGCGAGTAGTATCCGGTGAACGATCCGTTCCGCTCGAAGAGCGTGTCGCCGCGATAGTCGGCGATGTCGAGGCCCAGTCCCCAGCCGTTCCGGTGCACGAAGGCGAACTGCCGATCCTGGTCGGTCTCCCGCCGCTGCGCCGTGGCGATCGCGGATGCCGGGACGCCCTGAGCCCCCGGGACCTTCCCCTGGTTGAGATGCGCGATGGCCAGGCGCGCCAGGTCGCGCGCTGTGGTGAGGTGGCCGCCCGCCGCGTGCAAGGTCCGGTCCGACTTGTAGAGCGGGATCCGGCGCTGGCCGCCGGACTGCAGCGCATGCGGCATCGCCACCTGGTCCGCCGGCACCACGGAGAGGCGCGAGGCCGTCTCCCGCATGCCCAGCGGCCCGAGGACGGTCTCCTCGACCAGTCGCTGCCAGGGGCGGCCCGTGGCCTGCTCGAGCGCAAGCGCCGCGACGTTGTAGCCGAGGTTGCCGTACTCGAACCGGCGGCCACGGCGCGAGGGCGCATGGTAGCGGAGCAGCCGGAGCAGGGTCGGGGTGTCGAACTCGCCGGTGTACGCGGTGCGCACGACCACGGGCCCGTCCGTGCCGATCCCGCTCCGCATGGCGAGCAGGTCGCGGAGCGTGATGTCACGCGCGGAGAGGCCGCTGTCGAGCTGTGCTGCGGGCAGGAGCTCGGCGAGCGATGCGTCGAGGCCCACCGCGCCCCGCTCGTCGAGTGAAATCGCCGCGAGCGCGGTGAACGCCTTCGTCGTGGACGCGGTCAGGAACCGGGTCGCGGCGGTGACGGGCCGGCCCGTCTCCATGTCCGCCGTCCCCAGCGCACGCTCGAGCACGATCGAATCGCCCTGCACGATGGCGACCTGCAGCCCCGCCGCTGCTCCCGCGGCGAAGACACTGTCGATCAGCATGTCGAGCGCGGCGCGCGACACGGTCCGCGCCGCCGCGCGCGCCGGGTCCTTCGACGGGTCGAGGAAGGTGATGCCCCAGGCACCGGTGCCGCGCACCTCGATCACCGTCTCGCCGCGCGTGCCCTCGAAGTGGGCCATGTCGCGCGCCACCTGCACCGAGTCACCCTGCGCGAGCGCGCGCACCGCTGTGGTGTCGAGCCGCTCGCCCATCCCGACGAGCAGGGTGCCGGAGATGACGCGGATCCGGGCGTCCACGGGATGGGTGTGTGGATGGATCCAGTAGCCCGTAGGCATCCGGAAGAGGAAGGTGAAGGCGCCGCCGGCCGACGGATCGCCGCGCACCACCGCCATCTGCGTGCCCGGCCAGCTCGGCCGCCATGGCACGCTGTCCATCGGCACGTTGGCCACCGTTGCGGGCTGGTGCTCCGGGCGGCCCTGCTGCGAGCAGGCCGCAAGCAGCAGTGGTACCGCGATGGCCGTGCCGCGAACGGTAAAGCGTCGAGTCGTCATGGTGCGTTTCCTTCTGTAGATTCTCACGGCCTCCAGCGGACCTCCACCCCATTCCCGAACGCGCTGGCCACTCCGCCGGTCACGCCGGGCATCCCGCTCACGGCGAGCTTCCTCAGCCTCGGCAGCCGTGCCAGCGCCGCGAGGCCCCGGTCGGTGAGGCCGGCGCAGGTGTCGAAGGTGATCTTCTCCAGCGAATCCATTCTGCTCAGCAGCTCCGGTGTGCGGTCGGTGATCCGGTTGTAGCTCGCGAAATACTTCCGGAGCGGGAGCCCGGTGATGTGCTCCGTCGCGCGATCGCCGGACTCGCGGCAGTACATCAGCACCAGCGACTCCAGGTTCGCGCAGCGGCCGACGTGGCGGTAGCCCTCGTCGGGCACGTCCATCGGCATCAGCTCGGTGAGGGCGGGGAAGCGGGGCAGCGCGGACAGCCCCTCGTCGTCCACGTTGAGGCAGCTCACCGAGAGCGACTTCAGCGTCGGGATCCCGGCCAGCGCCGTGAAGCCGCGGCGCCGGAGGTTGTGGCAGCGGCGGCCCCAGAGATGCTCGAGCGATCGGGAACGGGCGAGCGCCGCGAAGCCGTCGTCGCCCGCCGCCGTGTCCTGGCACATCAGGTGGCGAAGGCGCGGGAGCGCCGCGATGAAGGCCATGTCGGGGTCCTTCGGGTCGAAGGCCAGCCACTCGAGATGGGGCAGGGCGGCGAGCGGAGCGAGCCCCGCCCCGGTGACCGCGAGCCGGTCGCTGTGCAGGTCGAGCGCGTAGAGCCCCTCGAGCGCCGCGAGGTGCGCGAGCCCGGCGTCGCCGAAGCTGCCGCGAAGCTGAAGCTGGTTCGGCTGGTCGAGATAGGTGAAGAGGCCGAGCCTGCCCTCGATCGCGGACCAGGTACGGAACGCCGGCCAGTCGCGGAGCTGCGCGAGCCCCGCGTCGGTCACCTCATTGCCGGAGCGGAAGTCCCGGAGGTCGGGCTTGCCGCCGAGCGCGCGCAGGGCTCCATCGCCGGTAGCGGTGCCCGAAAGATCCACGGAGCGGAGCGTGGCACAGCCCGCGAGGTGCGCGGCCCCGGCGTCGGTGACGCGAGTCCATGAAAGGACCAGTCGCTCGAGGCGCGGCAGCGTGCGGATCACGGTCATCGCCTCGTCGTCCACGGCCGTGCCGCCGAGGACGAGTACGCGCAGGCGTGCCATCCGCGCGAGGTGGCGCAGTCCATCGCGGGTGATCGTGCGCGAGCCGCCCAGGTCGAGCTCCTCCACCTGTTCGAGCCGGGAGAGGCGCTCGAGCACCTCGTCGGTCACCTGGCCGCCGCCGTGCACAGCCGTAAGGCCGCGCTCCTCCATCGCGTCGAGCAGGTCGTCCCAGTTCCGCGTGATGTACGTGTCGGGCGACTCGAGCGGCTCGCGCTCGCCGGCGAGGTACCCGCCGACCGGCTTGGGCAGCATTGCCGTGCCGGGCGGGACGGCGTCGGTGTGCGCGGCCAGCTCGTCCCAGGTGGCGAACCCCTGGGCGCGCGCAACGAGCCAGCGCGCCTGCTGGATGGTGATGAAGTCGCGTGCCCCGTCCTGCACCTCCTCCGGGCCGCCCAGGTCGAGCCGGACGTAGCGGCGCATGACGTCCCAGGTGCGCATGTGGCCGAAGTAGTCCCAGACGGTGCGCATGGCGTCGGGATCGGGCGCGCCGTAGGCGGCGACCAGCGCGCTCGCCACCGCCTCGTAGCGGGGCAGCGCCGTGTTCCCGAGACGGCGCTTGAGCGCCGCCCAGCCCGGGAGGCCCAGCTCCCGGGCGAGCGCGTGCTGCACGTCGCGCAGGGTGGGATCGGCGGGGGCATCGGGCACGGCGGCGAGCAACCGCGCGCGCGCGGCGGCGTCGCCCGACTCGAGGGCGTTGAGCCAGCGGCGCGCTTCCTTCTTCAGGGTCTCGAGCGAGGTGGCGGGCGTGATCGGCCTGGACATGGGTCCCCCTTCCATGACGCCCGGGGTCCGCTGATCGGCAGGCTGGAAGAAGGTTCGATGGTGCGGTGCACGAACCGGTCGGGTGGGAGCGGGCTCCCTTGCCGCGGACAGGAGGCGCCCCGACGGCGCGCTGGCCTGATAGTGCGGCGCCGGGCGGCGAGTGTCAATCGGCCTCTTCCGCGAATGCGCCCGCGGGTGCATAGTAGGGCCCGCCCTTTCCCCTGGAGAACCCGATGTCGCCCAAGGTCCTTTCCCTGCTCGCCCTGGCGGCCGCCTCGCCGCTGGCGGCGCAGTCCGCCGCGCCGGCCGCCGCGTCCACCGCCCCGGCGCAGGTCGCCTCAGCCGAGCCGACGCTCGACGAGCTGCGCGCGCTCACCGAGCGCTATCGCGACGTGAACGCGGCGCTCGCCGATGGCTACGTGCGCGACCCCGGCAACACCTGCGAGACCGCCGACATGGCGGGCCGCGACCGCGCGGACGGCGCGATGGGGATCCACTTCGCGCACATGCAGCGGCTGGGGATCACGGCGCCGCCCAACCCGAAGGTGGACGGGAACGGCACGCACACCGACTTCCGGACCCCGGCCGTGCTGATCTACGAGCCGCAGGCGGATGGGTCGCTCGAGCTGGTGGCGGTGGAGAACCTGGTCTTCCTCAAGGCGTGGGAGGATGCGGGCCACACCGCGCCGCCGTCATACCAGGGGCACGAATTCAACCGGATGGTGGACGACCCGAACACCGAGGTGGATGAGGCGCACCACTTCGCCCCGCACTACGACCTCCACGTCTGGCTCTACCGGGAGAACCCCAAGGGGATGTTCGCGCAGTTCAACCCGAAGGCGAGCTGCGAGCATCACAAGGCCGGCGGGCATCATTAAGGGAATTTTTCTTGATCGAGCGCGGAGACGCGGAGACGCGGAGAACGGAGAAAAGCAACAGCAACTGATGGTGAACAGCACACCCACAAAGTTCCTGCTG
>CAMLLJ010000157.1 GCA_946480845.1 uncultured Gemmatimonadota bacterium | reverse complement strand
GCGAGTTCCGCGACCGGGCGTCCCTCTCGCTGCCCGGGAGGCAGGAGGAGCTGATCCGCCGGGTCGCGGCGACCGGCACACCCACCGTGGTCGTGCTGATCGGGGGCAGCGCGGTCACCATGTCGTCGTGGATCGACCGGGTCGGCTCGGTGCTGATGGCGTGGTATCCGGGCGCGGAGGGCGGCGACGCGGTCGCCGACGTCCTGCTGGGCGACGCCTCACCGGCCGGGAGGCTTCCGGTCACCTTTCCCCTGGCCGAAGGACAGCTTCCACTCTCGTACTTCCACCTGCCGACGGGCCGGGGCGACGACTACGTCGACCTGACCGGCGCACCGGCGTTCCCGTTCGGCTTCGGGCTGAGCTACACCAGCTTCGAGTACGACAGCCTGCAGGTCGCGCCCGGCGTCCTCGCCAGTGGCGACGTGACGGTGACGTTCCGCCTTCGGAACACCGGCAGCCGCACGGGTGACGAAGTCCCCCAGCTCTACCTGCGCGACCCGGTCGCCTCGGTGGCGCGGCCCCTCATGGCGCTCAAGGGATTCACCCGGGTGCGCCTCGCGCCGGGCGAGGCGCGCACGGTCTCGCTCGTGCTCGATGCGCGGGAGCTGCGGATGCTGGATGAGAGCGGGCGCTGGGCCGTCGAGCCGGGCACGTACCACCTGCTGGTCGGCGCATCGTCGCGGGACATCCGGTTGCGTGGCCAGGTCGAGGTTGTGCCTCGATGACCTGGGCGCGGGAATACTATGAAGAGGGATACGCCCGGCGCTGGACGCTCGGCCCGCCCTCGACCGGGACGCGCGAGGACGCAGAGGAGCTTGCCTCGGTGCTCGGGCTTCACGGGCAGGACCGCGTCCTCGACGTCGGCTGCGGCCATGGCCGGCATGCCGTCGCCCTCGCGGAGCACGGCGTCCGGGTCGTCGGCATCGATTTCGCGTCCGCCCTGCTCGCGCGGGCCACCGACCTGGCGGCGAGCCTCGGCGTCGAGGTGGATTGGGTCCGGGCGGACATGCGCCGGCTGCCGATCCGTTCCGACTCCATGAACGCGGTGATCAGCCTCGATGCATTCGGATTCTTCGACTCCGAGGACGAAAACGAGGCCGTGCTCCGCGAAGTGGGGCGCGTTCTCACCCCCGGTGGCCGCGCCCTGCTCAAGGTCGCCAACGCCGAGCCGATGGTCGCCGGCTTTCGAACCTCGGATCGCGAGAGTCGCGGGGATTCGACTATCGAGATCACGCGCTCCCTGCTGAGCGGCCCGCCACGACTGGTCGAGCACCTCGTCATTCGGGGTCCGCAGGGCAGCGGCACGTTCGAACGTCGCCAACGGCTCTACTCGGCGGCCGAGCTCCGAGAGGCCATCCGGGCGGCCGGGCTGCAGCCAGGTGCCGTCAGCGCCACCATCGGCGGGGGTCCCTTCGATCCGCGCCGTTCTCCGGGGATCGTGCTCGTCGCCGAACGCGCCGCGTCGTGACGCTCGACGCGCTCCTGACGGAGGCCCGGCTCAGCGCACCGCCTGCCTCATCGACATCACGTGCGCGACGAGCTGGTCCACCGCGATCTCGGTCCCCTGCTGCCAGCCCGACGTCCGGTTCTTCTCGAGATCGGCCTCGTCCCGGTGCAGCGCCGTGAAGACGTAGCGGGTGCCGGACCCTACGGCCTCCATCGTCACGATCGCGGTGATCGGCACATCATCGAAGACCGCCGGCCGGTACCCGGGAAACAGCATCGAAGTCCAGACCAGCCGCTCCATCGGGACGGCTTCCAGGAAACAGCCGAGGTTGGGAAACACCTGGCCGTCCGCGGTCGCGATGTCGATGGCGAAGATCCCGCCCGGCCGCACGTCCATCTCGGCCCGCGCCACACGCCCCCATTCCCTGGGCATGTACCACTCCTTGAGATGCTCCGGCCTGGTCAGCGCTTCCCAGACGAGCCGAACGGGAGCGTCGATGAACCGCTCGATGGCGATGTCGAGCTTCGGATCGAAAGCGAGCTGGGTGGTCGCGATCATGATTCCTTCTCCTTTGCCTTGAGTTGTTCCACGTACCGGTCGAACCGGTCCAGACGGGCCTCCCACATCCGGCGGCGCTCGGCCAGCCAGTCCTCGACGACCTCGAACCGCTCGGGCGCGATCTCGTAGGTGCGCACCCGCCCGCGCTTCCTCGACCTGACCAGCCGGCTCCGTTCCAGCACCGCGAGGTGCTGCACGAACGACGGGAGCTGCATGTCGAACGGCTCCGCCAGCTCGCTGACGCTGGCCGGTCCGGCGGAGAGACGCTCGATGACCCGGCGCCGGGTCGGGTTGGACAGGGCGTGGAACACTGCGTCAGCGGCTGCGGATTGGACCATATCGCGACACCGTCCAGGGGCGTGGGTTGTCCGACCTGACTGATACTACAACATGAAAACACTTTTGTAAATACCTAAGTATTGTTCCGGTGACGAACCTTGCTGCCCTGCCGCCCTGACCGTATTTCTGTCCCATGCTCGGCATCATCCTGCTGGCGAGCATCGTGGCGGCGCAACATCCGCACGGCGCCGACAGCGCCGGGGACCGCCAGGTGCGCGCCGCCGCGCTGATCCAGCTGGCCCTCGTCCGTTCCCGCACCGACCCCATCGATACCGCGCTCGCGCTCCTCGATCGCGCCGAAACCCTCCTGCTTCCAGCAGATACCGCCGCGCTGGCCCGCCTCCGCTGCGTGCGCGCGCCGCTGCGCGTCGCCGCAGGGCGCCCAGGGGCAAAGGAGGACGGTGACGCAGGGCTCCGGCTCACCCGCACCGGTGCCGATCCCCGGCTCCGCGCCCTCTGCTGGGTCGCCCACGGCGCCTGGGTCTACTTCAACGTCGACGACCCCGCGGTGAGCTCGGTGCCCTTCGACAGCGCGGAGGCCCTGCAGCGGGCGGCGCGCGACACCGCCGGCCTCGCCGAAACGCTGATCTGGAGCGGCAGCGACCACTTCAGCTTCTTCAACAATGCGCCGGCACGGCGCGACTTCCTCGAAGCCGTCGAGCTGGCACACGCGGCCGGGCTGATCCGCATCGAAGCTGAGGCGCACCGGAGGCTGGGCGGGGTGGCGTGGCGGACCGGCGACTTCGCGCTGGCCACCCTCGAGCTGGATTCCGCCCACGCGCTCGCGTCGCGCGCCGGCGATCGCGCCGAGCTGGTGCACGTGCTCCGGCTGCAGGGCAGCGTCAACTTCGGGCTGAACCAGATCGAGGAGGCAGCGGCGGCCTTCCAGCAGGCGGCAGCCGAAGGCGAGCGCCTCGGCGACGTGGTGGCCGTGGCGACGACGCGGGCCGCGCTGGCATGGGTGCCCGCCGCCCGCGGTGACTGGGCCGCGACGCGCGCCATCGTCGAAGCGAACCTGGCGTACATGCGGGCGCGCCGGCTGGCTGGCCTGCTTCCGGGCATGCGCTACACGGAAGCCGTCGTCGCCCTCCGGCTGGGGGAGCTCGACCGGGCGGAGCGGCTCCTGCGGCAAGCGCTCGCGACCGCCGCGCCCTCCGAATACGTCGGGCGATTCCAGATGCGGTCGCGGCTCGCCGAGATTCACCTCCGGCGCGGCAATGCGGAGGCGGCGGTGCAGGAGCTGGATCGCGCGATCACCCAGCTCGATTCGCTGCGCGGGACGCTCGACGACGACGAGCTGCGCACCCTCGCGTTCCAGACCAGCGGCGGCAAGTTCGAGGAGCCCGACTACGGTTTCGCCACGATCGTGGCCGGGCTGGTGCGCCTGGGGCACGCGTCGGATGCGCTCCGCCTGGCGGAGCGGCGGCGCGCTCGCGAGCTGGGTGACCGGCTGCTGCAGGCCGAGGTGATCCGCACCGAGGCGGGCGGAACCGCGGCACCGCTCCGGCAGGTGGTGGCGGCCTCGGCGCCGCGCTCGCCGCGCATCCCCGGGACGCCGCCACCGGACGACGGGACCGCCCTGATCGAGTTCGTCACGGGCAGGCGAGGGCAGCCCACGACGGTGTTCGTCACCACGCGCGCCGGCCTCCGCACTCATGTCGTGGCGCCCATCGATTCGGCCGCGCGATCCATCGAGACCTTCGTCGCGGCGCTGCGCGACGGCGGCCCCGCGCGCGCGAGCGGCGAGCGGATCCGCGCCGCGCTGCTGGATCCGGTGCTCGCCGCCCTGCCGGCCGGCGTTCACCGGCTCGTCATCGTGCCCGACGACGTGCTGCACCAGCTTCCCTTCGACGCGCTGCCCGGGCGCGACGGGACGCCGCTGGTCGCGCGCTTCGAGATTGCCCTCGCCCCTTCGGCCGCCGTGGCCGCCAGCCTCCGGGGCCGCGAGCGCTCCACCGCCCCGGTCCGCATCCTCGCGCTCGGCGACCCGGCCCTGCCGGGTGCGGCCGAGTCGCGAGGCGATGCGGACGACACCTATCGCAGCGCCTTTGCCGCGGCCGGCGGATTGCGCCGCCTGCCCGCGTCGGCCGCCGAGGCGCGCTCGGCGGCGCGCTTCGCGCGGTCCTCGGTGGTGCGGGTGGGGGCCGGCGCCAGCGAAGCCTGGTTCAAGTCCGCGGCGCTCGATTCCTTCCGGGTCGTGCACCTCGCCACCCACGCCCTGGTGAGCGACTGGAGCGCCGCCCGCACCGCGCTGGCGCTCGCGCCGGGCGGGGGCGAAGACGGGTTCATCGGCCCGGGCGACCTCATGGGCATGCGCATCCCGGCCGACGTCGTCGTGCTCTCGGGGTGCCGCACCGCCGGAGGCGTCGTGCTGGGCGGGGAGGGCGTTCGCGGCCTGACCGCCCCGCTGCTGCAGGCCGGGGCACGCTCGGTGGTCGCGACGCTCTGGGAGGTGCGCGACCGGGGCGCGGCGCGCGTGGTGGAGGAGATCTATCGGTCGCTGGCAGACGGGCAGCCGCTCTCGGCCGCGGTGCGCGAGGCGAAGCTCGCGGCGATCGGGAGAGGCGCCGGCCCGGATGAGTGGGCGGCGTTCGTACTGGTCGGCGATCCGGACGTCACGCTGCCGCTCCGGACCCCGCGGCGCGCCACGCCGATCGCTGCGGGCAGCGCCGCCGCGGCCGCGCTGCTGCTGCTCGCCGCCTACCGGACCCGGAAGCGGCCGACCCCGGTCACGCGCTCGCCCTCCAGCCGGGTATCCACGCTCCATTCGTAGTCCGCCCCCGCCCCCAGCTGGACGGAGTCAGGAAGGGTGAGCGTCGTATCCCGCGTGGTGGCGCTGTACCGGAGGGAGCCGTCGCCGCCCAGCTCGATGCGATACTCGAGCGCTCCCTCGGCCGGCCTCCACACCAGGACGCGGCCGGCCTCGGCCGCCACCGTTCCCACCGGCGCGATGAGCGTGACCCGGCGCCCGCCGCCGCGCAGGACGTCGTCCTGCCGGCCCGGCGATACCGCGCGCCACACCAGCGCCGCGCCGACGGCGATCACGACGGCCGCAGCGAGCGCCAACCGCCGGTAGTCGGCCGGCTGCCGCGCCGCCGCCACCGAGCGCAGCAGCGCGAGATCCGCCGAGCAGCCGGCGCAGGCCGCCACGTGGTCGATCAGGGCGAGCCGCCGCGCCTCCGGCAGGGCCCCGTCCGCCAGTGCCGCAACGTCCGCGGGCGATGGGCACCCCGCACGGTCGTGCGGGGCCCGCGCGGCCACGGCGCGGCGGTACAGCGCGGCGAGACGTTCGTCGTTCATTGCCATCCTTCCGGTCCGATGCCCTGGTCGGCCAGCGCTTCGCGCAGGTCCGCCAGCCCGCGGTAGAGCAGGTTCCGCGTCTTCGCTCCACTCCATCCCAGCAGGCTGGCGATCTCGCCGCTCTCGTAGCCGAGCAGCCGCAGGCGGACGACCTGGCGCCGCGGCTCAGCGAGCCGATCCACCGCGCGGTGCACCCGCTCGGACAGCTCCGACTGCTCGAGGTCGCGGTCCGGGCCGGAGGCGGCGCGGGCGTCCAGGGCCATCGGCACCGGCGCCGAGCGCCGCCGGCGCACCAGGTCGAGCGCGGCCGATCGCGCCGTCCGGTACACATAGGACGACGGCGACCCGGTGATGCTCTCACCGGTCTCCCGCGCGCGCCAGAGGCGGATGCGGAGATCCTGGGTCATTTCGTCGAGATCGGCGGGATCGAGGCCGTACTTGCGGCCCACCCAGCTCACCAGGCGGGTGAACCGGGCCAGGACGGATTCGAGCGCGGGGGAGACGGGATCGGCCGCCGTGGCCATGGGGGTCAACCTACTCCGCGCCCGGACGCGCCGGAAGAAGCGTGAGACAGCCGGCCACCACGGCGCGTCTATCCGGGACCGGACGTACCCATCGCCGCCTGAGGGAGGCCCCATGCCGCTGCACGCGTACCGCCGCGCCGTGTTCACCACCGTAGTCGTCGCCGGGCTCGCCACCGCCTGCCGCGGCGACGGCAACGATCCGCCAGATGACGATTCCGAGGCCCAGGTGAGGACGGCCCTCCAGGTGCCGTTCCAGCGGGTCCCCCAGGTCCTCGATGCGCTCGCCAGGCTGGTGGCGGCACTGCAGGGCCAGCCGGCGGACGGAGTGGACGTCACGGCGACGTCCGGAGGTTACGCGGGAACGGTCGAGATCGACTTCGATGGGAACGGGTCGATGGAAACGACCGTGAGCGGACACTTCGAGTTCAGCGACCTGGACCAGGGGTTCGCGGCGGGCGGAGTGGTGACCGTGACCGACATCACCGGCGCACGCGTGGACGGCGCCGGATCCCTTGGCCTCGCCCCGGCCGGCATCAC
>CAMLLJ010000156.1 GCA_946480845.1 uncultured Gemmatimonadota bacterium | reverse complement strand
CCTGATCTTCGCCGACACGATCCAGGCCTACACCGCGCCGGCCCGCGGCCGCCGCGGCATGCGCGCGGTGCTCGCGGCGCTCGTCTCGGTCGAGGGGAAGCTGGTCGAGAGCGACTACCCGAGCGCCTTCCGCTACCTCGCCACCCGCAGCCGGAAGCGCGCCCTCACCGTGCTCTTCACCGACGTGATCGACCCCGCGGCGAGCGCCGCGCTGGTGGCGCAGACCGCCTCACTCCGGCCGCGCCACCTCCCCGTCGCGGTCACCCTCCGCGACCCGGCCCTCGAACGGCTGGCCTCCGCCCGCCCGGCCAGCACCGCCGCCGCCTTCGAGCGCGCCGCCGCCGAGGAGCTGATGCTGGCCCGCGACGACGCCCTGGCCGCAATGCGGAGGCAGGGCGTGATCGTGCTGGACGTGCCTCCGGCCGCAGCGGGAGAGGCCGTGGTGGCGAGGTACGATCAGTTGAAGAGGAGGGGAAGAATCTAGCCCGGCACCAGCGCGCAGAATTCCGGATACGCCGCCGCGAAGGCGTCCACCACCGCCGGGTCCAGTTGCGTGCCTGACACGCGCCTGAGCTCGGTGAGCGCGTCCTCCGAGGTCCACGGGGCGCGGTAGGGGCGGCGGGTGGTCATCGCGTCGAAGGTGTCGGCGACGGCGATGATGCGGGCCTCGATGGGAATCGCGTCGCCCTCGAGGCCGTCGGGGAAGCCGTGGCCGTCGATGCGCTCGTGGTGCGAACGCACGCAGCGGAGCACCGAGGGGGTATCATGCGCGAGGGGCGAGAGCATCTGCTCCCCCAGCGCCGGGTGCTCGCGGATCTGGCCGAACTCGGCCTCGGTGAGCGAGCCGGGCTTGTGCAGCACCGCCTCGCGCGTGCCGATCTTGCCGATGTCGTGCAGCTCGCCGCCCAGGCGGATCTGGTCGATCGCCTCCTGGTCGAAGCCGAGCTGGCGGGCGGTCGCCACCGCGTACTCGCTCACCCGGATCGAGTGGCCGCGGGTGTAGGCGTCCTTGGCCTCGAGCGCGCGCGCCAGCATCTGCACGCCCTGCAGGAAGAGCTCCTGGATCCGCTCCGCCTGCTGCCGCACCCGGCGCTCCAGGTTCGACTGGTAGAACCGGTTCTGCAGGACCAGCGCGCGCTTCTCGAGCGCGCGGGCGACCCGCGCCTGCAGCTCGGTGAGCGAGACGGGCTTGACCAGGAAATCCGCGGCGCCAAGATGCAGGCACTCGACCGCCGTGCTGGTGTCGGTGGCGCCGCTCAGGAGGATGACCGCGGTGTCGGGGTGGAGCTGGCGTATCTGGGACAGGAGGCCCATGCCGTCGAGCTCGGGCATGCGCATGTCGGAGACGATCAGCGGGATCTCGCCGGAGCGGGAGAGGAGCTCGAGCGCCTGGCGCCCCGTAGCCGCTTCGAGGCAGGCGAAGCCCTGCTCGCGGAACATGCGCACCAGCGCGCGGCGGATGCCGGGCTCGTCGTCAACGACGAGGCACCGGGCCGACCCGTCCGGGTGCGGTTCGGAAACCGGAAATGTCATCTATCTTCCCAGGCAGACGGAGCCCACGAGCAGCGCCAGCCACGAGCCAAGCCGTTAAGGATGCTGCACGTACGGTATGTAGATTGAGGTAAAATGTAAACAGGAGGGGCAATGAACAGCTTTGGAACCAGGGGCACGCTCGAGGTCGGCGGCCGCCAGTACGAGATCTTCCGCCTGCCCGCGCTCAAGGAGCGGGGCATGGACCCGGCGAGGCTCCCGTACTCGCTCCGCATCCTGCTGGAGAACCTCCTCCGGATGGAGGACGGCGTCACGGTGACGGCCGCCGACATCGAGGCCCTGGCGCGCTGGCGGCCCGGCACGGTGAGCGACCGGGAGATCGCCTTCATGCCGGGACGGGTGCTGCTCCAGGACTTCACCGGCGTTCCCGCCGTGGTGGACCTCGCCGCGATGCGCGATGCGATGTCCGCCCTGGGCGGCGACCCGCGCCGCATCAATCCCCTCCAGCCGGTCGAGCTGGTCATCGACCACTCGGTCCAGGTGGACGCCTTCGCGTCGGCCGAGGCGTTCTCGATCAACGAGGAGCTGGACTACCGCCGGAACGGCGAGCGCTACGCCTTCCTCCGCTGGGGCCAGCAGGCGTTCGACAACTTCCGCGTGGTGCCGCCCAATACGGGCATCGTGCACCAGGTGAACCTCGAGTACCTCGCCCGCGTGGTCTTCACCTCGGACGAGAACGCGGCCGCCGAGGGCCCGGTGCAAGCCTATCCCGACACCGTCGTCGGCACCGACTCGCACACGCCGATGGTGAACGGCCTCGGCGTGCTGGGCTGGGGCGTGGGCGGGATCGAGGCCGAGGCGGCGATGCTGGGCCAGCCGGTGAGCATGCTGATCCCCGACGTCGTCGGCTTCCGGCTCTCGGGCGCGCTGCCCGAGGGCGCCACGGCCACCGACCTGGTGCTCACCGTGACCGAGATGCTCCGGAAGAAGGGCGTCGTCGGCAAGTTCGTCGAGTTCTACGGCCCGGGGCTCGCCAGCCTCGCGCTGGCCGACCGCGCCACCATCGGCAACATGTCCCCCGAGTACGGCGCCACCTGCGCCATCTTCCCCGTGGACGAGGTGACCCTCCGCTACCTGCGCTTCACCGGCCGCCCCGAGGAGCGGGTGGCGCTGGTCGAGGCGTACATGAAGGAGCAGGGGCTCTTCCATACGGCCGACTCGCCCGAGCCGCTCTTCTCCGACACCATCGAGCTCGATCTCGACACCGTGGAGCCGAGCCTCGCCGGGCCGCGGCGGCCCCAGGACCGGATCCGCCTCTCCGAGGCGGGGACCTCGTTCCGGAAGGCGCTCCCCTCGCTGCTGCCGACGCGCTCGCTCACCCAGAAGGAAGCGCCGCTCGGCGTTGCCTCCGGCCCCGACGCCGTCGGCGTCTGGGGCGAGGGCTCGGACGATTCTCCGTCGCTCGGGAACGGCGGCGCGAACGGCACGGCGGGCAAGCTGGACAACGGCTCCGTCGTCATCGCGGCGATCACCAGCTGCACCAACACCTCGAACCCGTCGGTGATGCTCGCGGCCGGGCTCCTGGCGAAGAAGGCGGTCGAGAAGGGCCTCACCCGGAAGCCGTGGGTCAAGTCGAGCCTGGCCCCGGGCTCCAAGGTCGTCACCCGCTACTACGAGGCCGCCGGCCTCACCCGCTACCTCGACGAGCTCGGCTTCCAGACCGTCGGCTACGGCTGCACCACCTGCATCGGGAACTCGGGCCCGCTCCCCACCGCGATCTCCCAGGAGATCCAGGACCGCGACCTCGTCGCGGTGGCGGCGCTCTCGGGCAATCGCAACTTCGAGGGCCGCATCAACTCCGACGTGCGCGCCAACTACCTGATGTCGCCGCCGCTGGTGGTGGCGTTCGCGCTCGCCGGCCGGATCGACATCAACCTCTACGAGGAGCCGCTGGGCACCGGGAAGGACGGCAAGCCGGTCTTCCTCCGAGACATCTGGCCCACCCGCGCCGAGATCGAGGAGACCGTCCAGCGCGCCGTCCGCTCGGCGATGTTCCGGGAGACCTACGCCGCCGTCTTCAACGGCGACGAGCGCTGGAACTCGATGCCGGTGCCCGCGGGCGTGCACTTCGCGTGGGAGCCCGATTCCACCTACGTCCGGCTGCCGCCCTACTTCGACGGGATGACGCGCGAGGCGCCGCGCACGGTGCCCGACGTCAGGGGCGCGCGGGCGCTCCTCCTGCTCGGCGACTCGATCACCACCGACCACATCTCGCCGGCCGGCGGCATCAAGAAGGACTCGCCGGCGGGGCGCTACCTGGTGGAGCAGGGCATCGGCGCCGCCGACTTCAACTCCTACGGCTCGCGCCGCGGCAACCACGAGGTGATGGTGCGCGGCACCTTCGCCAACACCCGCATCCGGAACGTGCTGGCGCCGGGCACCGAGGGCGGGTTCACCACCTACTTCCCGACCGGCGAGGTGATGACGGTGTACGACGCGTCGGTGCGCTACCAGGCCGACGGCACGCCGCTCGTGGTCATCGCCGGGAAGGAATACGGCTCGGGCTCGAGCCGCGACTGGGCGGCCAAGGGCCCGCGGCTCCAGGGCGTGCACGTCGCCATCGCGGAGAGCTACGAGCGCATCCACCGCTCCAACCTCGTCGGCCTCGGCATCCTCCCGCTCCAGTTCATGCCGGGGGAGAACGCCGCGTCCCTCGGGCTCACCGGACGGGAGACCTTCGACGTGGAGGGCGCCTCCGAGGCGATCGCGGCGAACTTCGCCGGCGGGCGCGAGGTGACGGTGCGCGCGCGCGGCGAGGGCGGCGAGAAGACCTTCCGCGCCAGCATCAGGATCGACACGCCGCAGGAGGTGCTCTACTACCGGCACGGCGGGATCCTCAAGTACGTGCTGCGGCAGCTCCTCTCCGGCAAGGAGCGGGCGGAGGCGGTCTCGGGCGGGCCGGCCACCGCCAACAAGAACGGCACCACGGAGGCGGTCACCCAGAACTCGGCGCAGTCCTTCCCGGCGAGCGACTCGCCGGCGTACTAGCCACCGAAGTCCTCGTGACCCTGACGGGCGCAGGAGCCGGATGACCGCACTGACGTTTCATCTGATCCTGCACACGCACTGGGACCGCGAGTGGTACCGGCCGCATGCCGCGTTCAGGGCGCGGCTGGTGCCGATGATGGACGACCTGCTCGACGCGCTCGAGCGGGACCCCGCCTTCCGCAGCTTCCTCCTCGACGGGCAGACGGTGCTCGTCGAGGACTACCTCGCCGTGCGGCCCGACGCCGCGGAGCGGCTCCGCCGGCTCGTCGCCGCGGGGCAGCTTCAGGTCGGTCCCTGGTACGTCCTCGCCGACGAGCTCACCCCCTCCGCCGAGTCGCTGGTCCGGAACCTCCTCATCGGCACGGCCGACGCGGAGCGGCTGGGCGGGCGGCTCCCGGTGCTGTACTCGCCGGATGCGTTCGGTCACCCGGCCGCGCTGCCGTCGCTGGCGCGCGAGTTCGGGATCGAGGCCGGCGTACTCTGGCGCGGCCTCGCGCCGCGGGCGGGCGACGGCGACCTCTTCCGCTGGCGCGCGCCCGACGGCGCCGCGCTGTTCCTCTACCACCTCCCGCGCGACGGCTACGAGATCGGCGCCTCGCTTCCGGCCGACGCGGCGGCGCTGCCCGCGGCGTGGGCGTCGGTGCGCGACGGGCTGGTGGGCCGCGCGCGCTCGCCGCACGTCGCCGTGTTCGTGGGCGCCGACCACCATGCGGCGCATCCCGACCCGGTGCAGCTCCGCGACCTGCTCGCGGCACTCGAGCCGGGCCACCAGGTGCGCATCTCCCGGCTCGACGAGTTCCTCGCGGCCGCGGCACAGGAGGCGCACGCGGTGCCCGACATCGCCGGGGAGCTGCGCTGGTCGTACGGGTACACCTGGACGCTCCAGGGCACCCACGGCACGCGCCTTCCGCTCAAGCGGGCGAACGCGCGGGCGGAGCTGGGCCTCGAGCGCTTCGCCGAGCCGCTGGCCGCGCTCGCCATGCGCGAGGGCGGCCGCGACCGCCGGGCGCTGCTCCGCGCGGGATGGCGCGCGCTGGTGCAGTCGCACTTCCACGACACCATCTGCGGCTGCTCGCACGACGAGGTGGCGCTCGCGGCCGCGCGCCGCATCGCCGAGGCCCGCGCTACCGCGCGCGCCGTCACGCTGGCGGCGGTGCACGAGCTCGCCGGGCACGATCCCGACCGTGCGCGCGAGACCGACGAGCGCACCGAGCCCACGCTCGTCGTCTGGAACCCGGCGGCCCGCCGGCGGCACGGCGTCGCCATCGCCGACCTCACGATCTTCCGGCACGACATCCTGGTCGGGCCGCCCGGCGGCCGCGTCGCGCGGGTGGGGAAGGGCGCGCCGCCGTTCGCGCTGGCGGACGAGGAGGGGCGCGTCGTCCCGTTCCAGGTCATCGAGCGGCGCGAGGGCGTCGAGCGGGTCGAGCCGGCGCGCCACTATCCCGACGCCGATGCGGTCGAGGTGGTGCGCGTCGCGTTCGAGACGCCTTCGCTCTGCGGGCTGGGGATGGCCGTGCTCCGGACGGGGCGGCCGGCGGTGCCGCGGCCGGCGCACCCGGTCCGCGCCGACGGGCGCACCCTCGCGAACGGCCTGGTCGAGGCGACGCTCCGGGCCGACGGCACCGTCTCGCTCCGGGACCTGAGGACGGGCGAGCGGTACGGCGCGCTGCTCGGTGCCGAGTCGGAGGACGACCGCGGCGACACCTACACCTTCGAGCGGTCGCGCCGCGTCCTCCCGCGGCGTGCGGCGCCCCGGGCCGAGGTGCGCACGCTCGCCGCGGGCCCGCTCGTGGCGAGCGCCGAGGCGCGGTGGGACGCGCTCGACGCGTCGTTCCGGCTGGTGCTGAGCCTCCGCGCGGGCGAGCCGTTCGTGCGCGTCGCGCTCGACGTGGACAACCGCGGCCGGGACCGGCGGCTCCGGCTCCGCCTGCCGCTCGCGCTTGCCGGCGTCCCCGCGGTGGCGGGCGCGCCGTTCGGGAGCGAGCGCCGCGCCGCGCTGGATCCCGACCCCGCGGGCTTTCCCGCCGAGCAGCCGGTGGCCGCCGCGCCGGCGCAGCGATTCGCGGGAGCTGCGCAGGGGTCGCGCGGCCTGGCGCTGCTGGCGCCCGGACATTTCGAGTACGAGTGGACGGCGGGCGGCGACTTCTACTTCACGCTGCTCCGCTCCATTGGCCAGCTCTCGCGGGACGACCTGCGCA
>CAMLLJ010000155.1 GCA_946480845.1 uncultured Gemmatimonadota bacterium | reverse complement strand
GCGGCCCTGGCCGCGGGCGCGCGGCTGGCGCGCGCCGTCGGCATGACGCCGGTGACGATCACCTCGGCCGCGAAGCCGGCCTACCACGCCGCCGCGGCGATGGCGTCGAACTACGTCGTGGCGCTGGCCGATACGGCGCGGCGGATCGCGGAAGGGGGAGGCGTGCCGGCGGCGATGGCGCGCGACATGTACCTGCCGCTCATGCGCGGGACGGTGGAGAACGTGTTCGAGCGCGGTGCGGCCGCGGCGCTCACCGGCGCCATCCGGCGCGGCGACGCCGGCACCGTCGCGGCCCACCTCGCCGTGCTGTCGGGCACGGATCGCGAGCTGTACGCGCGGCTGGGGATGGAGGCACTGCGGCTGGCGGTCGAGGCGGGTCTCGGGGCGGAGGCGGCGCAGCGGGTGGAGGCGGTGCTGCGGGCGCCGGGGTGAGGGCCTAGCGCTGGTCCACGATCCGCACGCCGTCCGGCACGTCGAAGCTGAAGGCGCCGGCCGGCAGCGCATCGTTCACCTTGAGCTTCGAGAGCGAAATGGTGCGGACGCCGCCGCGCCGCTCGGTGATCTCGAGCCGCCGGGGGAGGGCATCCTCGCGGTCGAGCCAGACCACGGCGCGGGTGAACGGCATCTCCGGCGACAGCGGGACCAGCTCCACCACGTCGGCAGGCCGCCCGTCCACCCGGTCGGCGCGCAGGTAGCGCATCCGATAGCGCTCGGCCGGCCGGTCGAGAATCCACGACAGCACATTGAATCCGTAGGTGGGGCCGCTCGGCACCGGCATCCGGATCACCTGGCCGGGCGAGGTGCTGGGCGTGTAGACCCAGACCTGCTTGCCGTCGATCACGATGGCGTCGCCCGCCGGGTCGCTGAAGCGCATGGCGAGCCGGTTCTCGCCGGCCTGGGTCACGACGCCGCGGCTGTCGAACGTCCCGATGAGCGAGTCCTCGATCCGCTGCACGAAGTCCGCGCGCAGCGAGGAGAGCCCCGCGTAGGCGCGAGCCGCCCGGCCCACGACGCTGCCGGCGTTCCGCTGGGCGCCTGCGCCGGAGGCGAGCAGGACCAGCAGGCCCAGCGTGAGCGTCCCCGTGCGGCACGTGCGTAGGTTCACAGCCGGACTCCTGTCGGTTCGGCGATCCGCCGTCCGATCGCGTCGGCGATCGGCCTGGCTTCACGCATCAGCTGCCGGAACTGCTCCGGATCGAGACTCTGCCCGCCGTCGGAGCGCGCGCGCGCCGGATCGGGATGGACCTCGACCAGCAGGCCATCGGCCCCCGCCGCCACGGCGGCGCGCGCCATGGCGGCCACCATGTCGCGCCGGCCCGTGCCGTGGCTCGGATCGGCGATGATCGGCAGGTGCGAGAGCGCGTGGACCAGCGGCACCGCGCCGAGGTCGAACAGGTTGCGCGTGGCGTTGTCGAACCCGCGTACCCCGCGCTCGCAGAGGATCACGTCGGGATTGCCCTCGGCCAGGATGTACTCCGCCGCGAGCAGCAGTTCCTCGATCGTGGCCGACATCCCCCGCTTGAGCAGCACCGGGCGCCCCGACCGGCCGGCGGTCCGGAGCAGCGAATAGTTCTGCATGTTCCGGGCGCCGACCTGGATGATGTCGGCCACCTCGCCCACGGCCTGGACCCCCTCGGCATCCACCGCCTCGGTCACGACCAGCAGTCCCGTTTCCTCCCGCACCCTGGCCAGCAGCGCCAGGCCTTCCTTGCCCAGGCCCTGGAACGAATAGGGCGAGCTGCGGGGCTTGAACGCGCCCGCGCGCAGGATGGCGGCCCCGGCATCGCGCACCGCCACGGCCGCTTCCATGAGCTGCCGCTCCCCTTCGACCGCGCAGGGCCCCGCCATGACGACCACGTCCGCGCCGCCGATGGTGACGCCGCCCGGGAGCCGCACCACCGTCGGCTCCTCGTGCCAGTCGCGGGATGCCAGCTTGTAGGGCCGCGTGACGTGGATCACGTCCTCGACGCCCGGAAGCTGTGCCAGCCGCGTCCCGTCCACCCGCCCTTCGTTCCCCAGGACGCCGATGGCGGTGCGGTGCCGGCCCGGCAGGGGCTGCGCCCGGTACCCCATCTCCTCGATCACCGCCACGACGCGCCCGATCTCCTCCGGGTCGGCGCCGCGGCGCATCACGATCAGCATGGCCGCCTCTCTGGCAAGGCCCGTGCCCGCCGCATCATGCGACCTGCTCCCGTTCGCCGAGCCGCACGCCCACGATCGTGGACACTCCGGGCTCCTGCATGGTGACACCGTAGACGGCGTCCGCCGACTGCATCGTCCGCGGATTGTGCGTAATGACCAGGAACTGGGTCTGGGGCTTGAACTCCTCGAGGAGGCGGGTGAAGCGCCCGACGTTGGAGTCGTCCAGCGGCGCGTCCACCTCGTCCATGAGGCAGAAGGGGCTCGGCTTGGTCAGGTAGATGCTGAAGAGGAGCGAGACCGCCACCAGCGTCCGCTCGCCCGAGGAGAGCAGGTGGATGCGCTGGGTGCGCTTGCCGCGCGGCGCCGCATGGATCTCGATCTCGCTCTCCAGCGGGTCGTCGGCGTTGGCGAGCCGGAGCTCGCACTCGCCGCCGCCGAAGAGGGTGGTGAAGACCTTGGTGAAGTTGGCCTGCACCGCCGTGAAGGTCTGGACGAAGAGGTCGCGCGCGGTGCCGTCGATCTCCCGGATGGCCTGGATGAGCGACTGGCGCGCGCTCACCAGGTCGTCGCGCTGGGCAATCAGGAAGTCGAGCCGCTTGCTCTCCTCGGCATGCTCCTCGACGGCGAGCGCATTGACCGGCCCGATGGATTCGAGGGTGCTGACGATGCGCGAGGACTCGGCCTCCAGCGTCTCCAGGTCGAGGTCGAGCAGGGTGAACCCCTCGAGCAGGTGCTCGAGCGGGCGGCGCCACTCCGCCTCCACGCGCTCCGCGATGCTGCGGCGGAGGCCCGCCGCCTCGGTGAGCCGGATCTGGAGCCCGTGGTCTTCCTCGTTCCGGGCCTCGAGGTCCGCCCGCAGGTCGTGCAGCGCGGCTTCCGCATCGGCGAGCGCCGCGGCTGCCGCGCCGAGCTCCCGTTCGGCACCGGCGGCCGCCTCCTCCAGCTGGCCCAGCGCCGCGCGCTGCGCGCCACGCGCCTCTTCCCATTCGATGCGCTGGACATCGAGCCCCGCGGCATCGTGCTGGAGGCGCTCCAGCTCCTCCGCCAGGCGGGACCCCGCGGCGTCGGCCTCGACCCGGGCCTGCTCGGCGCGGTCGAACCGCTCGGAGGCGCCGCGCAGGCGCGCGGCGACGTGGGCCTCCTGCACCTGCCACTGGGCCCGCGTGTCGCGCGCCGCTTCCTGCTCGGCCTCGAGCTGCACCAGCCCGGCGCGCGACGTGCCCAGTGATTCGTCGAGCTGGGCGCGGGCGCGCTCGCCCTCGAGCAGGGCGGCATCGATCTCCGCGAGGCGGCGCTCGAGGGCCGCGACCCGGTCGGTGATCCGGGCGAGCTGCGACTCGGAGTCCGCGAATTCGCGGGTGAGGTTGGCCAGGAGGCGCAGGGCGTCCTCGCGTGCCGCCACCGCCTGGCGCTCAGTCTCGCGCGCCGCATCGGACTCCGCCGACGCCGCGGCGAGGCCGCGCTCGGCATCGGCCAGGCGGGCGATCGCGGCGTCGAGCGCGGCACCGGCCGACTCGAGCCGGCGCTGTGCCGCGGTCACCTCGTTGCCGAGCGCGCCCAGCTCGGCGCGGCGGCGCAGCGGGCCCGAGGGCGCCCCGGCGCCGGAGAGGAAGATCGCGCCGCTGGCGCGGCGGAGGACGCGGCCTGCGCCGTCGAGCACCTGGGACCCGGCCAGCGCCGCCTGCACCCACGCGCCGGCGGGGCCGGTGACCTCGAGGCGGCTGTCGAGCGGCGGCTGCTGCGCGCCGCCTGCCGGCCCGGGATGAACGGGGAGCAGCACGAGCGCCCCCGGCTGGTGCTCCGCGTGCCAGGCCTGGATCGCCGCGAGCGCGCTCTCGTCGCGGACCAGCACCGCGTGCATCCACTCGCCCAGAAGCCGCTCGGCCAGCTCGGCGTCCTCGCGGCCGGTGCTCACGAAGTCGCTGAGCGGCCCGAGGACGAGGTCGCCGAAGCGCGCGCGCGCGGCCATCAGCGCCGCGGCTCCCGGCGCCAGCCCGACGCGGTCGCGCTCCAGCTCCGCGAGCGCATGGCGGCGCGCGGTGAGCTGTGCGAGCGACTCTTCGGCCTGCCGCCGGGCCGCGCGCTCGGCCGCTTCGTGCTCGCGCGCTTCGGCGACGGCGTGCCGCGCGCGCTCCGCCGCGTCGGCGGCGCGCCGCGCCTCGTAGCTCTGGAACCCGGCCCGCTCGACCAGGTGATCGCGCTTGCGCTGGCCGATGACCAGCTCGCCCTGGAGCGCGGTGCGGTGGGCACCGGCCTGGGTGGCGCGGTCGCGGAGGGAGCCGAGCTCGCCTTCGATGGCGATGCGCTCGCCTTCTAGGGACCGGAGGCGCTGCACCTGCCCCTGCATCTCCTGTTCGGCCTGCCGGAGCGCGGCCCGCGCATCGGAAAGGCGGGCGCGGCTCGCTTCCTCGGCCGCCGCGCGTGACGCCACCTCGGCCTCGATCCGCGCGTGCTCGGCGGTGGCTTCCTCGCGCTCGCGCGCGGCAATCCCCGCCTCGTCCGCCGCGAGCTGGGCACGCTGCACCATCTGGGCGCGCTCGCCCGAGGCGCGCTCCCGGCGGCTCTCGAAGTTCCCCAGCCGCTCGCGGGGGACGGTCAGCTCGCCCTCGAGCCCGCCCAGCTCCAGCCGCACGGCACCGAGCCGCAGGGCGATCTCCGTGCGGCGGGCCTCGGCCGCCTGGCGGGCCGACGCGGCGGACTCCCGGCGCGTCTCCCGGTCCGCCAGGGCCGCGCGCGCCGCCGGCAGGTGCGCGGCCAGCTCGGCGTGGCGCACTTCCATGCCGGCCACCTCGTCGGCGAGCCGGTCGAGGTGCCGCCGCGCCAGCGTGAGCTGCACCGAGAACTTCTCCTCCATCAGCTTGCCGTGGCGCTCGGCGCGTCCGCGCTGGCGCGCCAGGCTCCGGAGCTGGGACTGCACTTCGGCGATCAGGTCCTCGACGCGCTGCAGGTCGAGCGCCGTCTCCTCGAGGCGGCGCTCGGTGCTGTGCTTCCGGTCGCGATAGAGCCCGATGCCGGCTGCTTCCTCGAACAGCGAGCGCCGCTCGTCGGCGCGGTCGGACAGCAGCAGGTCGATCATCTTCGCCTCGATGACGACGCCGGCGTCGCTGCCGAGGCCGGTGCCGCGCAGCAGGTCCTGGATGTCGCGAAGCCGCACCGGCGCGCCGTTCAGCAGGTAGTCGCTCTGCCCTGAGCGGGAGAGCCGCCGGGTCACCACGACTTCCTGGTAGGCGATGGGGAGGTCGCCGTCGCTGTTGTCGAGATAGAGGGAGACCTCGGTCACGTTCACCGGCCGCCGCCCGGTGGAGCCCTGGAAGATCACGTCCTCCATCTTGCCGCCGCGGAGGAGCCGCGCCGACTGCTCGCCGAGGACCCAGCGCACGGCGTCGGAGACGTTCGACTTGCCGCAGCCGTTGGGCCCGACGATCGCGGTCACGCCCGATTCGAAGGTGAGCGAGACGGTGTCGGCGAAGGATTTGAATCCGGACAGCTCGAGCTTGGTGAGCTTCATGCCGCGAGGTCCCGTGTGGGATGGCTGGAGGTCAGGGGGCGGGTGCTTCGCCGGTGGTGATCACGAAGAACGGCATGCCGAGGGAGCTGCCGCGCTCCTCCGCTTCCTCGCGCGAGGCGTAGGGGCCGAGCACGACGCGGTAGGGATCGCCCTCGCGCCTCGGGGACAGCACCGAGGCCGGGAGGCCGGATTCCGACAGCTTGCCCGCGAGGTCGCGCGCCCACTGCGGATTCCGCGAGCTGCTCACCTGCAGGAAGATCCGCTCGCCGGTGGCCGCCGAGTCGTCTGTTGCCGCCGCGGCGTCGCCCGGCTCGGCCTCCTCGACGTGCTCTTCCTCGGGTGCGGCACCGAGGAACGACCAGCCGGGCGCGCTCCAGAGGTCGGCGGCGCCGCCTTCGACGCGCCCGGTCTCGGGAAGGGCGGCATCCGAGAGATCGCGCGCGGCGACATCCTTGCCGTCGCGGATGACGACGAGGTCGGGCGAGGTGAGCAGCGGCAGGTCGGCGGCCCAGGTGGTGGAGAGCGTGCCGACCGGCCGGCTCTCTTCGATGTCCACGATCCACACCGCCGCGCCGTCGGCGGGCCGGGCCAGGAGCCAGCGGCCCAGCGGCCCGGCGCGCAGCTCGGCGGCCGGCCCCGGCAGCTCGATCCGGCGGATCACCTCGAGCCCGAAGCGGTCGATGACGGCCAGCTCGCCATCGCCCTGCGCGACATAGAGGTGGTGGCCCGACGGCGAAAAGGCGACGGCACGCGCGCCGGCGCGGAAGCGGACCGAGCGCGGCTCCCGCGCCCCGGCCGGATCGTACAGCACCACGGCAGTGTCCGCGGCGACGGCGATCAGGTCGCCCCATACGGTGACGGCGACGGGCCCCGCCGGCACCTCGATGGTGCGGAGCGAATCGGCGCCGCCCACCACCGACAGCCGGCCCTCCTCGGGGTCCACGCCCACGACCCCGGAGCCCTGCGCGCCGTAGAGCACCTTCGGCACGCTCGAGAACCGTGCGCGAAGCCGCTCGGGCGAGCGCCGGGTGTACTGGTGCACCACGCCGGCCGTGTCCACGGCGTAGAGGGTCCCGTCGGCGCCGACGGCCGCGGCGCGCGTGCCGCGCAGGTAGCTGCGGATGCGCCGGGAGGGGAGGTCGAGGGCGATCAGCGTGCCGCGCGTGTCGCGGAGGAAGATCAG
>CAMLLJ010000154.1 GCA_946480845.1 uncultured Gemmatimonadota bacterium | reverse complement strand
CGGTCACGCGACAGCCGAGGCGCTCGAGCAACAGCGGGATCGACGCCCCGCCCGCGCCGCGCACGCAGTCGAGCGCCACGTGGAAGTGGCGCGCCCGGATGGCGGCGACGTCGAGCTCGGGCAGCGCGAGCACCAGGTCGAGGTGCCGCGCCACGGCCTCGCGGTCCTCGTGCACCCGTCCGATCGTGTCCCACCCAGCCCTCGGCGGGCCGTCTTCCGCGAGCGCCCGGACGGCCGCGCCCGCCTCCGCGTCCAGGAAGATCCCATCCGGCCCGACGAACTTGAGGGCATTCCATTCGATCGGGTTGTGGCTCGCGGTCAGGATCAGCCCCGCGCCGGCATGGTGGTGCTCCACCGCAAGCTGCACGGTGGGCGTCGGCACCATGCCCACGTCGATCACGTCGCAGCCGGCGCTCATGATGCCGGCGGTGGCCGCGTGCATGAACATCGGCCCGCTGGTCCGGGCGTCGCGGCCGAGCACGACCGAGGGCAGCCCGGCGCGCCGGGCCCAGGCGGCGAGCGCCGCGGCGTGGCGCGCCACGAGCTCGGGTGTCAGGTCGGTGCCGACGTGGCCCCGCATGCCGGAGACGCTGATCATCAGGGTGTCGGACATCGGTTCCCGCGCTGGAAGTGGGGACGGGTCAGACGTGCAGGGGATGGGTGGCGAGGTCCGGATGCGCGCGGAGGAAGGCCGACACCACGTCGGGATCGAACTGCGTTCCCGCGGCCCGGCGGAGCTCCTGCACCGCGGCCGCCGGCGCCCGCGACGGGCGGTACGCGCGGTTCGTGGTCATCGCGTCGTACGCGTCGGCCACGGCCACGATCCGCGCCTCGATGGGCAGGTCGCCGCCCGAGAGCCCGTCGGGGAAGCCGGTGCCGTCCACGCGCTCGTGGTGCGAGCGGACGATGCGCAGGGCCGCCGGCTGCTCCGCCAGGAAGGGCCTGAGGATCCGCTCGCCCAGCACGGTGTGGAGCTTGATGTGGTCGAACTCCTCGGGCGAGAGCGCGGAGGGCTTGTTGAGCACCGCCTCGCGGATCCCGATCTTGCCGATGTCGTGCAGCTTGCTGCCCAGCTCCAGCTCGGCCAGCAGGTCGCCGGTGTAGCCGAGCTGGACCGCGGTCTTGATCGCGAACTCGGTCACCCGGAGCGAATGGCCGCTGGTGTACGGGTCCTTGGCCTCGAGCGCGAAGACCAGCATCTCGACGCCGTTGATGAGCGAGAGCCGGTTGCGGTGGCCCAGCTCCCGCACCCGCGACTCGAGGGTCTGCTGGTAGTAGCGGTTCTGCAGCACCAGCGACCGCTTCTCAAGCGCGCCCGCGACGCGGAGGCGCACCTCGTCGAGCAGCACCGGCTTCGAGATGTAGTCGAGCGCGCCGATCTTGAGGCATTCGACCGCAGTGGCCACGTCGGCCACCGCCGTGAGCATGACGACCGCCATGTCCGGATAGCGCTGCCGCACCTCCCGCAGGAACGAGACGCCGTCCATGCCGGGCATGTGGATGTCCGTGAGGCAGAGCGCCAGCTCGCCGTGGGCCTCGAGCAGCGCGAGCGCCGCCTCGCCATTCTCTGCCTCGAGGCAGCCGAGACCCTGCGATTCCAGCACGCGGACCAGCGCCGCGCGCACCTGCGGGTCGTCGTCCACCACGATGCAGTGCGCGGCAGGACTTCCGGGGGGATTCGAATGCACGAAGCGAAACTAGGGAGGGGCGGCGCCCGGGGCAACGGGCGCTTGCCGCAGGGTGGTGCCCCGCTTACGCTTAGCCTCATTCTCCCACCTTCCGCGAGCCGTCCCGATGACCCGCATGCTTCCGAGTGACCACGAACACGCCTTCGCCACCCGCGCCATCCATGCGGGCCAGGTCCGGGAGCCCCTCTCGGGCGCCGTGATGACCCCGATCTACCAGACCTCGACCTACGTCCAGGAAGGCCTCGGCAAGCACAAGGGCTATGAGTACGCCCGCACCCAGAACCCGACGCGCGAGGCGTGGGAGCGCTGCGTCGCGAGCCTCGAAGGCGCCACCCACGGCTTTGCCTTCGCCTCGGGCCTGGCGTCGCTCGACAACATGCTCAAGCTGCTGCGCGCGGGCGACCACGTGATCTCGGGCGAAAACGTCTACGGCGGATCGCACCGGCTGATGGAGCGGGTCTATGCCGGGCTGGGCCTGTCCTTCACCTTCGTGGACATGCGCGACGTGCGGAACGTCGAGCGCGCGGTGACGCCGGCGACGAAGCTGGTCTTCTGCGAGACGCCGACCAACCCGATGATGGCGCTGGCCGACCTCTCGGCCATCGGCGACCTGACCCAGGCCCATGGCTTCCTGTTCGTGGTGGACAACACCTTCGCCACGCCGTTCTTCCAGCAGCCGCTCTCCCACGGCGCCGACATCGTGATGCACTCGGCGACCAAGTACCTCAACGGCCACAGCGACATGGTCGGGGGGATGCTGGTGACGGGCCGCGACGACCTCGCCGAGCGGATCGGCTTCCTGCAGAACGCGGCCGGCGGCGTGCCGGGCCCGATGGACTGCTGGCTCGCGCTCCGGGGCGTGAAGACCCTGCCGCTCCGCATGCGCCAGCACGATGCCAACGGCCGCCGCGTCGCCGCGTGGCTCCGCGAGAGCAAGGTGGCGACGAAGATCTACTACCCGGGTGACGCGACCCATCCCCAGCACGAGCTGGCGAAGAAGCAGATGACCGGGTTCGGCGGCATGATCTCGATCGACCTGGGCGACGCCGCGCGCGCGCGGCGCTTCGTCGAGAAGACCCGCATCTTCGCGCTGGCCGAGTCGCTGGGCGGCGTCGAGAGCCTGATCGGCCACCCCGCCTCGATGACGCACGCCTCGGTCCCGCCCGCCATGCGCGAATCGATGGGCCTCACCGACTCGCTCATCCGCCTGAGCTGCGGCATCGAAGACGGGGACGACCTGATCGCTGACCTGGACCAGGCGTTCGCGGCCAGCAAGTAGGCCGGCCCCACCAGCTTGCGAGGCCGGTGCAGATTGAAACATTTTGGGGGCCAGCCGCGTAGCGTGTCCATCCCTAACCGACCGGGCATCAGATGAGCGCATCCATTCCGACCACGCGGCCCCGCCGGACCTTTCCGGACATCGGGGCAGTCTCCTGGGAACACCCGGCCGACCGCGCGGCACTCCAGGCGCTCAGGGCGGTGCCGGGGGTGGACGAGGTCATTCGCAAGGTGATCGCGCTGGTAGGCGGGGAGCGGGGCATCCGCCTCCTCTTCCAGGGCAATGCCGTCCGGGTCGGGCCGGAGCAGTTCCCCCGGCTCTGGACCATGCACGTGGAGACCTGCACCACCTTCGACTGGGAGAAGGTGCCGGAGCTCTACGTCTCGCAGACGCCGTTCTTCAATGCGGGCGCCTACGGCGTGGACGATCCCTTCATCGTCCTCAATTCGACGGCGCTCGAGATCCTGGACGACGACGAGATTCGCGCCCTGCTCGCCCACGAGCTCGGGCACGTGATGAGCGGGCACGCGCTCTACACCACCATCGCCGCGATCCTCGCGCTGGTGAGTCTCGGCGCGCTCCCCACGCTGGCGGCGCTCGCGGTGCTCCCGGTGCGGCTCGCCTTCCTCGAGTGGTCCCGCAAGTCCGAGCTGTCGGCGGACCGCGCGGGCCTCCTCGGCTGCCAGGACATCGTCGTGGCACAGCGCCTGGAGATGAAGATGGCGGGCGGCGGCCGCGGCGACGCCTTTGCCGGCCAGCTCAACACCGAGGCCTTCATGGCCCAGGCGAACGAGTACGCCTACAACAACGAGGGGATCGACGTCATCTACAAGATCCTCAATACGCTGGCATTGTCCCATCCGATGCACACCGTGCGCGCCGCCGAGCTCCAGCGCTGGGTCGCGGCCGGGGAATACGATCGCATCATGCGCGGCGAGTACACCCGCCGCGGCGCCGAGCAGAAGGAGCGCCCGATCCGCGACGACCTGAGCGCCGCGCGGACCTACTACACCGGCGAGGCGAAGGAGATCGCCCGTGAAGTGGCCGGTGCGGCGAAGCGGGCCGCCAGCGCCGCGGCCGACGCATTCCGAGGCGCCCAGAAGAAGTGAGGCTGCTCGTCGTCGGAGGGGGCGGCCGGGAACATGCACTCTGCTGGGCGCTGCGCCGGGAGAACCCGGACGCCGACATCTACGCCGCCCCGGGCAATCCCGGCACCGCTGCCCTCGCGACGAACCTTCCCATCGCGGCGGACGATCTCGACCGGCTCGCCGACGCCGCCGACATGTACGGCATCACGCTCACCGTCATCGGGCCCGAAGCGCCGCTGGCGCGGGGGCTCGCCGACCGCCTGCGCGCCGAGGCGCGCGCCGTCTTCGGGCCGTCGGCCGCGGCGGCCCAGCTCGAATCCAGCAAGGCGTTCTCGAAGGACGTGATGCGCGCCGCCGGGATCCCGACGGCGGCGAGCGGGACGTTCACCGATCTGCGCGACGCGCTGGCGTACGTGGACCGCCATCCCGAGCCGCTGGTGGTGAAGGCATCGGGGCTCGCAGCCGGCAAGGGGGCCGTGGTGTGCGGCACCCGGGCGGAGGCGGCCGATGTGGTCCGCTCGATGCTCGAAGGCCGCCAGTTCGGCGAGGCGGGGAGCGTCGTCGTCATCGAGGCGTTTCTCGAGGGTGAGGAGGTCTCGATCCTGGCGCTCACCGACGGCCACGATGTCGAGCTGCTGCCGGCCTCCCAGGACCACAAGCGCCTGCTCGAGGGCGATCGCGGCCCCAACACCGGCGGCATGGGCGCCTACGCGCCGGTGTCGGTCGCCACGCCCGGGCTGCTCGAGCGCACGCGGAACGAAATCCTCCTCCCGACGCTGGGCGAGATGCGGCGGCGCGGAGCTCCGTTCCAGGGGGTGCTCTACGCGGGCCTGATGGTGACGGCGGAAGGGGATCCTTCGGTCGTCGAGTTCAACTGCCGGTTCGGCGACCCCGAGACCCAGGTCGTCCTCCCCCTCCTCGACGGCGGGCTCACCGACTGTCTGGGCAGCATCGCGACGGGAGGCAGTGTCGTGCCGCTGCGGGTGCGGAACGGTGCCTTCGCGGTGACGACCGTGCTCGCGGCCCGCGGCTACCCGGACGCCCCGGAGCGCGGAGCCGCCATCACCCTCCCCTCCTCCCTGCCGGACGGGGTGACCATCTTCCATGCGGGCACTCGTCTCGATGAGGACGGCGTGCTCCGCACCAGCGGCGGACGGGTCCTGAACGTGACTGCGGTCGGCGCGACCTTCGCCGAGGCCCGCGCCCGAAGCCGCGCCGGCGCCGACCTGATAGCTTTCGAGGGCAAGGTGTACCGTCCGGACATCGGCTGGCGCGAGGCGTCCCGCTCCTGACCGCCTCGACCGCCCTGACCGCCCCGACCGTCCAGACTCCATGCCCGAACTCCCCGAAGTCGAAACGATCATCCGCGACCTCCGACCCGAGCTCGCGGGCCGCTCGATCGTGAAGGCCAGGCTCTCCCATGACGACGTCCTCCGCGGTGTGTCCCGCCGGCGCCTCCTCGCCGCGCTGGCCGGCGCCTCGATCCTTGGCATGTCGCGCCGCGCCAAGCATGCGGTGCTCGAGCTCGACCGGCACCGGCTGGTGATCCAGCCCGGCATGACCGGTTCCCTGCTGGTGCACGACCGTCCGCTCACCCCCGACGAGGAGCGCTATGCCGTGCTCAGGGCCGCACTCGACGACGGCCGCACCCTGGTCTATCGCGACGTGCGCCGCCTGGGCACCCTGCTGCTGCTCGACGCGAAGGGATGGGCTGCCTACGACGCGGCGCTGGGCCCGGAGCCGCTCGATCCGGCGTTCACCGCCAAGCGCTTCGCCGAACGGATGCGCCGCTCCCGCTCGGCGGTGAAGAAGGTACTCATGGACCAGCGGGTGGTGGTGGGCGTGGGGAACATCTACGCCAACGAAGCGCTGTTCGCCGCCGGCATCGACCCCTCGCGCGCCGCCGACACGATCGGCCCCGAGGAATACCGGCGGCTGCACGAGGAGATGCAGCGCATCCTCGTCGCTGCGATCGCCTCGCAGGGCACCACGTTCCGCGACTACCGCACCGGTACCGGCGAGACCGGCAACTTCCAGCTCGAGCTGCTCGTCTACGGCCGCGAAGGCGAACCGTGCCGCCGGTGCGGCACGCGGCTCACCGGCACACATCTGATCGACGCGCGCGCCACCGTGTTCTGCCACCGATGCCAGCGCTGAAGCGCCGCACCCGGCTCCTCGCCCTTCCCGCCACCGACCTGGCGCAGCTCCGCGCCAAGGTGCGCGCCCTGGCGGAGAACCGGCCCGCGGTCTACGAGATGGTGGACAACACCGGCCGCATCCTCTACGTCGGCAAGGCCAAGAACCTGCGGACCCGCCTGCTCTGCTATTTCCGCGCGGAATACCCGGCCGACAAGGCGGCCCGGATCCTCTACGCCGCGCACGACATCCGCTGGACCTACGTCTCGAGCGAGTTCACGGCCCTGCTCACCGAGCTGCGTCAGATCCGCCGCTACCGGCCGCACTTCAACTACAAGTTCAACCGCACGCGGCGCTCCGTGCTCATCAAGGTATCGGCCGGGCCCGCCCCGCGCGTGAGCGCCGGCAGCGCGATCCAGTCGGGCGACGAGCGCATCTACGGCCCCTACCGCTCGATGGCCCGCACCCACGAGGCCGTGCGCACCCTGAACGACCTGCTCGGCATCCGCGACTGCGCGGCGAACATGCCGATCGTCTTCTCCGGCCAGGCGGACCTCTTCGGCGCGGAGCGGCGCGCGGGGTGCCCGCGCCACGAGTTCGGCTACTGCGGCGGGCCGTGCGCGGGGTTCATCGCAGAGTGGGAGTACCGGCAGCGGGTGGAGACGGCGGTGGCGTTCCTGGAAGGGCGGA
>CAMLLJ010000153.1 GCA_946480845.1 uncultured Gemmatimonadota bacterium | reverse complement strand
GGCGGAAGCGGTATCCTGACGCGAGCAGCGCGGCCGGCTCCACGCGCGCACTGGCGAAGAGCAGCTCGTCGACCATCTCGCCCATCGCGAGCCGGAGGGCGAAGCGGGGGACGGCGAAGACGGTGGGGCGGCGAAGCGCCGCGCCGAGGGCGCGCGTGAACGCCCGGTTGGTCACCGGCTCCGGGCAGGTGACGTTGACCGGCCCGCGCAGCTCGCCGCGCCGGAGGCAGTGATCCACCGCGGCCACGAGGTCGTCCAGGGAGACCGGGCTCATGTACTGGTCGCCGCTGCCGAGCCGCCCGCCCAGGCCCGCGCGAAAGGGCGGCAGCATCCGGGCCAGCGCGCCGCCATCCGCCGAGAGCACGATCCCGAATCGCGTCCGTACCACGCGGATGCCGGCGGCTTCGGCGGGCGCCGTCGCCGCTTCCCAGGCGCGGGTCACCAGCGGCAGGAACCCATCGCCTGCGGGTGAGCGCTCGTCGAGCCGCTCGTCGCCGCGGTCACCGTAAAAGCCGATCGCCGACGCGGAGACCAGGACGGCGGGCGGCCGGGCGAGCCGGGCCAGCGCGCCGGCGAGGAGGCCGGTGCCCTGTGTCCGGCTCTCGAGGATCCGGCGCTTCTGCGCCGCCGTCCACCGGCGCTCCCCGATGCTCTCGCCCGCGAGATGGATGACGGCGTCGAGGCCCTCGAGCGCCGCCGAGTCGATCTGGCCCGCAGCGGGGTCCCAGCCGATCTCGCCGTGCGCGGGGGTGCGCCGCACCAGCGGGATGACGGTGTGGCCCGCGGCGCGGAGCAGTGACGTCAGCGACGTGCCGATGAGCCCGCTCGCACCGGTGACCGCGACGCGGAGGCCCCGCGCGCCGGATCCTTCAGCCAGGTCGTTCATGCCCATGACTCGCAGTCCTTTCGCCGTCGCCGCGCTGGTGACGCTCGCCGCCGTCCCGGCCTGCGCCCAGGGGGCGCACCGGGCCCGGCACGCGGACGAATCGTGCGTGATCGCCACCGTGATCGACGGCGATACCTTCCGCTGCCGGGGCGGCGCCCGGGTGCGCCTCATCGGGATCGACGCCCCCGAGCGCAGCCAGGGCGGCGCCTATCAGGCCTCGCGCGACGCGCTCCGCCGGATCGCCGGCCCGGGGGACACGGTGCGCCTCGAGCGCGATGTCACACCACGGGATCGTTTCGGCCGCGAGCTCGCCTGGGCCTGGCACGACAGCACCCTGGTGAGCGAGGCGATGGTGGCCCAGGGCTACGCGCTCCTCTTCACGGTGCCACCCAACGTGAAGTATGTCGAGCGCATCGCCGAGGCGCAGCGCCGGGCGCGCGCCGCGGGCGCCGGCCTCTGGGCCACCAACGGTTTTGACTGCGCGCCGAGCGACCGCCGGCGCGGGCGCTGCTGAACCGACCGGGAGGACACGATGACGAGCCTGCTCCGCCGCCGCACCATCATCCTCGCGCCTGGCCTCGCCCTTGCGCTCTCCGCGCGCGCCGCGCTTGCGCAGGGCGATTCGCCGTTCCGTCCCCTCGACCTTCCCGCACCCTCCGAGGTGCGCGCCGCGTCGGGCCGGCCGGGTGCCGGCTACTGGCAGCAGAAGGTGGACTACCGAATCGAGGCCACCCTCGACCCGGCGGCCAAAGAGGTGCGCGGCCGGGAGACGATCACCTATGCCAACCGCTCCCCCGACACGCTGCGCTACCTCTGGCTCCACGTCGAGCAGAACATCTGCGCGCCGGAAAGCATCGCCAGCCAGCTCGACCAGCCGCCCCTCGTCTTCCTGAGCTCCAGCTTCGACTTCTCCTGCAAGGGGTTCGCCGGCGGCGGGACGCTCGAGTCGCTGACCATCGGCGGCCGGGAGGCCGCGCGCACCCGGTTCGGCACCACGCTGCGCGTGGACCTCCCGGCGCCGCTCGCGCCCGGGGGCTCGCTGGAGCTGGCGATCGCCTGGCGCTTCAAGGTGCCCGACTACGGGGCGGCGCGCATGGGCCGCGACGGCACGCTGTACGAGATCGCGCAGTGGTATCCGCGCCTCGCCGTGTACGACGACGTGCGCGGCTGGAACCACGAGCCGTACATCGGCGCCGGGGAATTCTACCTCGAGTACGGGCGGTTCGACGTGGCGCTGACCGTGCCGGCCGACTACCTGGTGGCCGCCACCGGCGTGCTCCAGAACCCGGGCGAGGTGCTGACGCCGGCACAGCGCGAGCGGCTCGCCGCCGCACTGCGATCCGACACCACCATCGCGATCGTCACCGCTGCCGAGGCGGGCGACGCCGCGCGCACCCGTCCCGCCACCGCCGGCACGCTCACCTGGCGCTTCGCGGCGGACAGCGTGCGCGACTTCGCCTTCGCCGCGGCGCCCGGCCTCCGCTGGGACGCGAGCGGCTATGACGGGATCCTGATCCAGTCGCTCTATCGGCCGGCGGCAACGGCGTGGCAGGAAGTCACCCGCATGGGTCATGCGGCGGTGCGGCACTTCAGCGAGCAGTGGTACCGCTATCCCTACCCCCACGCCACCTCCTTCGAGGGCCCGATCGAGGGGATGGAGTACCCGATGCTCACCTTCGTGCCCGCGAGCCCGAGCCGGGAGGAGCTGCACTGGGTCGTCGCGCACGAGCTGGGGCACCAGTGGTTTCCCATGGTCGTCGGATCGAACGAGCGGCTGTATCCCTGGATGGACGAGGGATTCAACACCTTCATGGACCTGGAGAATGCCGCGCTCTACTTCAAGGGCACGGCCTACGGCGACACCATCGAAGCGCACCCGCTCCGGCTCTATCGGAGCCACGCCACCGCCGGCGAGCAGCCGCTGATCGAGCGCCCCGTCGCGGTGCGCGACCTCTTCTGGGTCGGCTACCAGAAGCCGGCCATGGTCATGCGCATGCTCCGCGAGGAAGTCCTCGGGCGCGAGCGGTTCGACTACGCCTTCCGTGAGTACATCAGGGCCTGGCAGTTCCGTCATCCGACGCCGGCCGACTTCTTCCGCCTGATGCGCGACGCATCGGGGATGGACCTCGACTGGTTCTGGCGGGGGTGGGTGACGACGGCGGGACGTCTCGACCAGGCGGTGGACTCGGTCTCGCGCCGTGCAGACGGGACCCGCATCCACCTCTCCAGCCGGGCGGCGAACGTCATGCCGCTGGAGATGGAGCTCGCCTACTCGGACGGGACGACCGAGCGGGTCCGGCTGCCCGTGGAGATGTGGAACCAGGGCTCGCGCTTCAGCTATCGGGTGCGCAGCGCGAAGCCGCTCAGGCGCGTCGTGGTGGATCCGCGAGGAGTGCTGCCGGACGAGCGGCGCGGCAACAACCGCTGGCCGCGCTGAGCCGGGTGCGCCGGGCTAGGCCCGGCGTACCGCCCGGCGCACCAGCAGCAGGTCGGTGATGTTGTCCATCGTCAGCAGCCCCACCAGCCGGCCGGCATCCACCACGGCGAGCGCGGGCAGGCGGCTCTCGCGCAGGCGCTCGATCGCCTGGTTGAAGGTCAGGTCCGGCGGAATGGTCACCGGAGCGGGGCGCATCGAGTCGCGGGCCAGGCCGCCGGCGCCGTGCGCGGAGAGGCCGCGGATGAGGTCGTCGCGCGTGAGGAGGCCCTCGACGGCGCCGAGGTTGTCCACCACGGGGAACTCGCGCTGGTCGCCGCTCACGAGGAGGTTCGCGGCGTCGGCGAGCGTCGCGTAGATGGGCAGGGTGCGGAAGTCGGTCACCATCATGTCCCGCACCACGAGCCCCCGGCCCGCCATGCGCGTCGCCACTGCCGTGGCTTCGGTGCTCGCCCCCAGGAAGATGAAGAAGGCGATGAGCACGAGCAGGAGCTGGCCGCGCGAGAGGGCGTAGAAGCCCATCGCGAAGGCCAGCGTCTGGCCGATCGCCGCGGCGATGCGCGTCGCCCGCGCGAGCCCGAGCCGGGACGCCAGGACCGCGCGCAGCACGCGGCCGCCGTCCATGGGGAAGGCGGGGATCAGGTTGAAGAGCAGGAGGAGGACGTTGATCCGGTAGAGCTCGTCGAGGAAGCCGCCGGGGAGCCCGTACAGGCCGGGCACCAGCGGCGGCGGGCTGCCGGTGGAGGCGAGCCAGGCGTAGAGCGCCACGGCGATGACCAGGGTCACGACCGGCCCCGCGAGCGCGATCAGCAGCTCCTGCCGCGGCTCGTCCGGCATGCGCTCGAGCCGGGCCACGCCGCCGATGGGGAGCAGGATGACGTCGGGCGTGCGCACGCCGAAGCGGCGCGCCATGGCGATGTGCCCGAATTCGTGGAGCAGCACGCAGCCGAAGATGCCCAGCAGCATCAGCGCGGCCGCCGTGCCCCCTTGCAGCCAGAAGAAGCCGAGCAGGAGCAGGAAGGTGACGTGCACCTTCACATCGGTGCCGGCAATCCGGAAGAGGCGCAGCGACCAGGTCATGGCGTTTCGCTCGAGCGGGTGAAAGCAATGCGGGCCCGGGAGATCCCGGGCCCGCATGCGCTCGAGCGCCGGCTGACTCAGCCGAGCGCGCGCAGACCGAGCACCGGGGCGAACGACCGCCGCGGCCTGGTGAGCCGGGGCGCTTCCGGGACCTCCTCCACGACGGGCATGCTGTCGGCGGCGGCCACCGACGCCATCGCCCGCTGGAAGACGAGCTGCGCCTGCACCGACGCCAGCTCGAATGAACGAATGTAGTGCATCAGCGCCTCGTCGAGCGGCAGGACCGGGCCCAGCACCCTGGCCACCTCGAGCGCCATGGCAACGTGGGTCGCCGCCACCGCCTCGTCCGCGGCCGCCGCCGCGAGGCGGACGGCAAGCGTCGTGTCCTCGACGAAGCGTGCCCGGCGCCGGAGCGCGTCGAGCAGGTGGTCGGGGCGGAGCATCATCCACGCCTCCGCGCTGGCCGAGCCCGGCGCCTGCCGCTCCTCCGGGGTGAGCGCGAGCAGGGCGCGCACCCGCACCGTCTCCTGCATGTGGAGCGGCACGCTCACTTCGCGCGGGTAGCGCTGGAGCGCCTCTTCCGCGCCGATCCGGCCCTGCAGCCGGCGCACGAAGCCGACCGCCTGCTGCTCATGCGTCTGGGTGAGCGCTTCCCAGGCCCGCGCATACGCTACCTGCAAGTCGATACGCACTGCGTCCGGAAACCGGCGCGTGGACATCAGACTGGGGACGACCATATGGATAGCCTCTGTGTGAGACTGTGACGGCGGTGCAGTTCCTGTCGACCTGGCGCCTGGAGACCGCCCTCGGGCGGCGCCTGGCCCCTCATAACGCGAGCTTCGTGCCCGCCCCCGAACCGCCCCGCAAAGGCCGCCCAACCTCATGCAGGATCAACAGTTCCGAGGGAGCCGCCAGACGCCGCCGGAGGGCTTGCGAACGGGCCGTTTTCCGGGGGTAAAGACGCCGTGGCGGCGATGCAACGGCGGCCCCGCCACGAATCGCATGCGATGCGTTGCACCGGCGCCCACGCGCCGCCGTCCGCTTTCTTCCAACTGGCGAGCACGTTACGTTTTCGACCGACCGCACATCACGAGGAGCTGCGCTATCACCACGACCGCTGCCGCGCCCGCGGCCTGGACGATCAGGGATTCCGAAAAGCTCTACAACATGAACGGGTGGGGCCTCGGCTACTTCCGGATCAACGCCGACGGCCACGTCACCGTGCACGCGGACGCCAAGGCGGGGAATGGCCTCGACCTCTACCGCCTCGCGATGGACCTGCACGCCCAGGGCGTGGGACTCCCGCTCCTGCTCCGGTTCTCGGACATCCTGCGCTCCCGCATCGTCACCCTGGCGCAGAAGTTCGCGTCGTCGATCCAGGAGTTCGGGTACGAGGGCACCTACACCACGGTCTACCCGATCAAGGTCAACCAGCAGCGGCACGTGGTGCAGGAGATCGTGGAGTTCGGCGCCCCGCACGGCGTCGGCCTCGAGTGCGGCAGCAAGCCGGAGCTGCAGGCGGTGCTCGGCCTCAACGAGAGCACCAAGCACGTGATCGTCTGCAACGGCTACAAGGACGAGGAATTCGTCCGGCTGGCGCTGATGGGCCAGAAGCTCGGCCACACCGTCTTCATCGTGATGGAACAGCTGCACGAGCTGGACGTCGTGCTGCGGGTCGCTGCGGAAATGGACGTCGAGCCGACGCTCGGGGTGCGCATCAAGCTGGCGACGGAAGGCTCGGGCCGGTGGGCGAAAAGCGGGGGCGAGAAGTCGAAGTTCGGGCTCAGCGCGGTCGAGCTGATGCGCCTGCTCGACAAGCTCGACCGGCTCGGCCGCAAGGACCTCCTGCGGCTGGTGCACTTCCATCTCGGCAGCCAGATCACCGACATCCGCTTCGTGAAGGCGGGCCTCGAGGAGATCGGCCGGTTCTACGTCGAGCTGCGCGGCATGGGGTTCGCCATCTCCCACGTGGACGTCGGCGGCGGCCTCGGGGTGGACTACGACGGCTCGCGCTCCACCCGCCCGGCCAGCGTCAACTACACGATGCGGGAGTACGCGAACGACGTCGTCTACACCATCGGGACGGTGTGCCGCACCCACGAGCTCCCGATGCCGCACATCATCTCGGAGTCGGGCCGGGCCCTCACCGCCCACCACTCGCTCCTGCTCATCAACGTGATCGACGTCGAGTCGCAGGTGGAGCCGGTGCCGCCCGTGCTGGGCGAGGAGCCGCACCCGCTGCTGGTGGAGATGGCCGAGAATTTCGAGTCACTCACGCTCGACCGCGTGGGCGAGGCGTTCCACGACGCCATCTTCGCCAAGGAGCGGACCCAGGAGTACTTCGCCAGCGGGGTCTTCTCCCTGCGCGACAAGGCCGACGCCGAGCAGTTCTACCTCTGCACGCTCACCGCGATCCAGCACCTCCTGGGCGAGGACCGGGGCTCCTACCCGGAGATCGCCGCCCACATCGACGCCGAGCTGGTGGACCGCTATTTCTGCAACTTCTCGGTCTTCCAGT
>CAMLLJ010000152.1 GCA_946480845.1 uncultured Gemmatimonadota bacterium | reverse complement strand
CGAGTTGATGAAGCGGAACGTCTCGTAGTTGCTGCTGAAGGTGGACTTGAAGAGCCGCCGCTTGCGCTTGCCGGTGACGCCATCGGCGAGGTACAGGTCGACGAAGTAGAAGTCGGCCTCGCTGAAGTAGGCCACGTTGCTGCCGTCGGGCGACAGGGCGGGGGCGAGGTGCAGCGTCCCGTCCGAGTTCTCCTCGGTGAGGAGCGGCTTCGCCACCGCGCGCGCCTTCACCCGGTCGCCGATCTCGGGGAGGTACTTCCGCAGCACCGCGTCGCGCCACTGGTCGGAGAGCTGGGCGAGGCTGAGGCCCAGGGTGCGGCGGAAGGCGGACTCGAGGCCGCCCACCCGCGAGCCCTGGAGGATCGCGCCGATGGCCTCGTCACCCCAGCGCTCGCCGATGTAGGAGAGCAGCGCCTGCCCGAAGCGGTAGGGGAAGATCCGCGGGTCGTTCGCCATCTGGTCGATGGACGGGAGCTTGCCCTCGAGCGCCGCGTCCCGGAGGATCATCGACGTCTCGGTGTCGTACGGCCCGCGCGACAGGTACGCCGCCATGCCCTCGACGAACCAGAGCGGCGGGTTCACCGCGATGATCGTCGAGATGCCGCTCCCCGCCTTGCCCCCCGACCAGATGTCGTACTGGAACTGGTGCACCATCTCGTGCATCAGCACTTCTTCGTTCTCGGTGTACGCCCCGGTGAGCGGGAAGATGTTGCGATGCTTGAGGAAGTCGGTGAAGCCGCCGGTCCCCTCGCCCACCTCGCCCGGGGTGGCGTTGGTCTGCACGAAGTCCGAGTGCGACGCGTACACCACGATCGGCTTCCGCTCCTTGAACTGGTGGTTCAGGACGCGGGAGAGCTGGGCGTAGGACCGCTCCGCCATCCGGGCGATGTCGGTGGCCGCCGCGCGCTCGCGCTCGTAGAAATAGACGTCGAAGTGCTCGGTGGCGATGATCTTGAAGTCGAACGACTCGTACTGGACCTTGTTCTGGCCGAAATACTGGGCAGCGGCCGGGACGGTCAGGACGGTCGAGACGGTCAGGACGGTCAGGACGGTCCGGACGGTCCGGACGGTCAGGGCGGTCAGGACGGTCCGGAGGGACTGCGGCCCGTGCGGGCGTCGGGACATAGCTACCTCGATCAGGGGGAGCTCGCGGGGAGCTCCCGGGCATCGCTCCAGAGGCGCTCGAGCTGGTAGAAGGCGCGCGTCTCCGGATGGAAGAGGTGGACCACGAAGTCCACGAAATCAAGCAGGACCCACTTGCCGCCGGCGATCCCCTCGACGTGGTGCGTCCGGAACCCCCGGCGGGACATCTTGTCCATGACCGACTCGGCGATGCCGCGCACGTGCGCATCCGAGGTGCCCGACGCGATCACGAAATAGTCGGTGGCGTCGTTCAGGCCGCGCAGGTCGAGCACCACGAGCTGGTTGGCCTTCAGGTCGTCGATGGCATCGATCGCCACCTGCATCCCGTCCGGCAGCGGCTTTCTCACCATGACGTATGACGGCGACGAATCTGCACGAATCGGGGCCTCATGCGGCATCCGGGGCGTCTTCGACCTGGAAGAACACCGCCCACGCGCCGATCCCCACATGGGTGCCCAGGACCCCGGTGGCCAGGGAGACGATGCAGTCGCGCGGGGCGTAGGCGGCCACCAGGGCGGTGCGGATCCGCTCCGCCACCTCGGGTGCCTCGGTATGCACCACCCCGAACCGGACGGCGCGGGGCCGCGGCGTGAGCCGGCGCTCGAGCAGCGAGAGGACCCGCGGCACCACGTTCTCGCGGCCGCGCACCCGGTCTGCCGGCACCACGCGGCCGGCCGGGTCGAGCGTCAGGATCGGCCGCACGTCGAGCATTCCGCCGAGCCACGCCTTGCCGCGGCTCACGCGGCCCGAGCGGATGAGGTTGTCGTACCGGTCCACCGTCAGCAGCATCCCGCTCCTTTCCCTGATGCGCTCGAGCTCCGCCACGATGGCGGGAGCCGTCCAGCCCGCCTCGGCCAGCTCCGCGGCCCGGAGCGCCAGGAGGCCCACGCCCAGCGACGCCGACCGGCTGTCCACCACGTGCACGCCCTCGAGCAGCCCCGCCTTCCGCGCGGCCAGCCCCGACTGGTACGTGCCGGAGAGCGCGGCTGACAGCAGGACGGCCACCACTTCGTGCGCCTCCTGGCGGGCGTCGCGGAAGACGCGCACGAAGTCGCCCGGCGTCGGCTGCGATGTCGTGGGGAGGTCCCTGCTGGTCCGGAGCCGGCGGTAGAACTCGTCGGGCTTGAGCTGCACCCGGTCGCGGAAGGTCTCCTCGCCCCAGACGACCTGCAGCGGCACCAGGGCGATCCGGTGCCGGTCGAGGACAGTATCCGGGAGGTCGGCGGAACTGTCGGTGACGACGGACACCGGCCGGCGGTCGTCGTGCGCGAGCCGCTGGTGCTGGGCGCGCATGTCCTCGGCCTTGCTCGTGTCCACGCGGCCCCAGCGCGCCGCGCAGGCGAAGACGGCGTCCGGCGTGTCGGTGTGCACGTGGATCTTGAGGATGTCGCCCACGGCGGCCACGACGATGGACCCGCCGAAGGCGTGCATGGCGCTCCGCACCTCGTTGGCGGGCGGCAGCGCGGCGCCGCGCACCAGCACTTCGGTGCAGTAGCGGAAGTCCCGCTCCGCGGCCACCTCCGCGAAGGCGGCCGGGAGCAGGCCGTCGGCCGAGGCGGGAAGCGCCTCCGCAGGCAGGATCGGGTCCCCCTCGATGCAGCGCACCACGCCCTCGATCATGCGCACGAAGCCCAGGCCGCCGGCATCCACCACCCCGGCGTCCTTGAGCACGGCCATCAGCTCGGGGGTCCGCGCCAGCGCCTCCTCCCCCTCGGCCAGCATCATGCGCATGAACTCGCCGATGTCATCGGTGACGGCGGCGGCCCGTCCGGCGGCGGCCGCCGCCTCGCGGGCGACGGTCAGGATGGTGCCCTCACGCGGCTCGTCCAGCGAGGCGTAGAGCTGGTCGGTGCCGCGCTGGAGCGCCGCCGCCACATCCCGCGCGCCGGCCCGCAGGCGCTCGCCGATCCCCTCGGAGAAGCCGAGCAGGAAGTGGGCGAGCATCATCCCGGAATTGCCGCGGGCACCGAGCACGGCGGCGCGCGAGGCGGTGCGCGCGGTCTCGGGAAGCGACGCGTCGCCGAGCGCCCGGAGGGCGTCGGCGACGGCGCGGCGGGCCACGCAGAAATTGGTCCCGGTGTCCCCGTCGGGGAACGGAAAAACGTTGATTCGGTTGATCTCGTCGCGTCCGGCGGCGACCCAGTCGGAAGCGGCGTAGAGAGAGCGGGCGAGGCGTGGACCATCGACGTACGAGATCCCGACGGCCATGCCCTACTCGGGAACGACGGTCACGCGCACGCTGGCATGAACTTCGGGATGGAGCCGCACCGACACGGTGTGCTCGCCCAGGGTCTTGATCGGCTGGTCGAGCTCGATGCGCCGGCGGTCCACCTCATGGCCCGCCTCGGCGAGCGCCGCCGCGATGTCCTGCGCGGTGATCGAGCCGAAGAGGCGGCCTTCCTCGCCCGCGTTGCCCTTGAGCTGGAGGTCGAGCTGCCCGAGCTGTTCGGCGAATGCCTCGGCGCCCGACTTCTCGGCCGCGAGCCGCGTGCTGCGGGCCTTCGTCTCGGCGGCGATGCGCTTCTTGTTGCCCTCGGTGGCCTCATAGGCGAGGCCCTGGGGCAGGAGATAGTTGCGCGCGTAGCCCGGCTTCACGCGCACCAGCTCGCCCGCCTTGCCGACGGAACGCACGTCGTCGCGCAGAATCACTTCCATCATCGATCCATTCCTCCGGTTGGCGGCGACTCGAGGCGTCGCCGGAAATCTATCCACGAATCCGCCAGGCCCAGCAGCACGAGGCCGCCGGCGGCAAAAGGCCACAGGAACACGGCGACGACCCCCAGCACCGCGACCACCCGCCGCGGGGTCCGGCGCGACGCGGTGGCGAAGATCGCCAGCCCGCGCGCCACGTACAGCGCCGCCATCACCGCCAGCAGGTTGGCGGCCCAGGTGCGGAGCGGCGCCCCGAACAGCGTGAGCGACGTGGCGGGCAGCAGCAGCCCGGCCAGCCCCGCGACCAGCAGCCAGACTGCCTGGTCGCTGAATCGGAAGGCGCTGAACGGCCCGCCGTCGCTGCCGAGCGGCGCCCGAGCGATGCGGTGATAGCAGCGCCAGGCGAGCGCCATCCCGCCGATCGCCGTGAGCGTGAGCAGCGCCGGGTAGAACACGGCGCTCGCGGCGGCGCCGTCGGCCATCTGCCGGAGCGTGTCCACCAGCCCTGCGCCCAGCGACCGCGATTCGGCCACCCGCGCCTGGCCGAGGAAGAGCTCGCGCATGTCGCGCGCGATGCCCCGTTCGACGTCGTCCCAGCCGATGCCCAGCCGCGCGCCCCAGAGGAGCGCGACGGCGAGCCCGATCGCGGCCGCCCGCGCCGCCCGGCCGAAGAGCGGCCGCTCCGGCCGCCAGAGCGAGAGCGCCACGAAGGCGCCCGTGCCCAGGACCCCCACTGCCCGGACGAACCCGGCACCGAGCCCGGTGCCCGCCGAGAGCGAGAGCGCGAGCACCGCCGCTCCCGCGATCACCCAGAACCACTCCCGCCCCGTACCCGGCCGCGACACCAGCAGCAGCAGCGACAGCGGCGCCAGGGCAAAGACCGGCGGCACGAAGATCACGAAGACGGCGAGGAGCCAGGCGAGGCCCCAGGAGACGCTTCGCGCGCCGGGCGCCGGCCGGTCGGCGCTCAGCCCGTATGCCCCTTGATGTAGGGCAGGAGCGCGAGCTGCCGGGCCCGCTTGATGGCGGTGCCGAGCTGCCGCTGGTGCCGGGCACAGGTGCCCGAGAGCCGGCTGGGCAGGATCTTGCCGCGCTCGGTCAGGAAGCGCTGCAGCGTGCGCTCATCCTTGAAGTCCACGACCCGCACCCCCGACTCGCAGATCGCACAGGTCTTGGCGGCGCGCTTCATTCGTCGTCCTCCTCTTCGCTCTTGGCGGCGGTCACCGGCACCGGCTGGGCGCCCTCGTTCACGACGACCAGGTGGCGGAGCACGCCGTCGTCGAGCTTGATGGCGCGCTCGAACTCGGGCAGCGCCGTGGCCAGCGCCTCGAACTTGGCGATCACGTAGTGGCCGGTCTCGCGATTCCGGATGGGGAAGGCGAGCGTCCGCTTGCCCCACTGGTCGAGCGTGGGGGCCTCGGCGCCTTCATGGCGGACGAGCGCGTGGAAGCGCTCGAGCTTTTCGTTGATGGCGGCCTCTTCGAGCGCACTGTCGAAGATGTAGACCACCTCGTACTGGTGGGTCATGACACCGTCCTTTGGACGAGTGCCGGCGGGAAGGCCCGGCCGGCGGTGGCGCCCCGGCCCTGGTGCGGAGCCGAGGAGGAGATATGTGAGCCCTGAATAATAACTTGCGTTCAGCCCGAAGGGTAGTGGGCGCCTAGCTGGTGAAGCGGAACAGCATCACGTCCCCGTCCTGCACCACGTACTCCTTCCCCTCGGCCCGGGCGAGCCCCTGGTCCCGCGCCGGCTTCCAGCCGCCCACGCGGACGAAGTCGTCGTAGGCCACGGTCTCGGCCCGGATGAACCCCTTCTCGAAATCCGAATGGATCACGCCGGCCGCCGCGGGGGCCTTGTCGCCGCGGTGGATGGTCCAGGCGCGGACCTCCTTCTCGCCGGCGGTGAAGTAGCTCTGCAGGCCGAGCAGGTGATAGGCCGCGTGCGCCAGCCGGTCGAGCCCCGACTCGGTGACGCCGAGCGATTCGAGGAAGTCCTTCCGGTCCTCCGGCGCGAGCTCCGCCAGCTCCGCCTCGACCTTGGCGGAGAACGCGACGATCTCGGCCTCGGCGCCCTCGGACTCGAGCGCCTGCCGCAGGCGCTCGACGCCCGCGTTCCCGCCATTCAGCTCGTCCTCCGCGACGTTGGCGGCGTACAGCACCGGCTTCGCGGTGAGGAGGTTGAACGACCGGTAGGCGGCTCGCTCCTCGTCCGTCGGCCGCACGGTGCGGGCGGGCTTGCCGTCGGCGAGCACGGGCTGGAGGCGCTCGAGCAGCCGCGCCTCGAGCTTCGCCTGCGGGTCGCCGGACTTCGCGGCCCGCTGGGCCCTGTCGAGCCGCTTCTCCACCCCGGCGAGGTCGGCGAGCCCCAGCTCGATGTCGATGATCTCGCGGTCGCGCACCGGGTCCACCGAGCCCATCACGTGCTGGATGTCGTCGTCCTCGAAGCAGCGGATCACGTGCACGATCGCGTCCACCTCGCGGATGTTGGCGAGGAACTGGTTGCCGAGGCCCTCGCCCTGGCTGGCACCCTTCACCAGGCCGGCGATGTCCACGAACTCGACCGTGGCCGGGAGCGTCCGCTCGGGATCGACGATCGCGGCCAGCGCATCGAGCCGCGGGTCCGGCACGGTGACCACGCCGGTGTTGGGTTCGATGGTGGCGAAGGGATAGTTCGCCACCAGCGCGCCCGCCGACGTCAGCGCGTTGAACAGGGTGGACTTGCCCACGTTGGGCAGGCCCACGATTCCCAGGCGCAGCATCCGCTATGCGGCCATGCGCGCGAACCAGGGCGCGAGCACCAGTGACACCACGCTCATCAGCTTGATGAGGATGTTCATCGCCGGGCCGGAGGTGTCCTTGAACGGGTCGCCCACGGTATCGCCCACCACGGCCGCCTTGTGCGCGTCGGAGCCCTTGCCGCCGTGCTCGCCGCCCTCGACGTACTTCTTCGCATTGTCCCAGGCGCCGCCGGCGTTGGCCATGAAGAGCGCGAGCAGGACGCCGGAGAGCGTGGCGCCGGCGAGGAGGCCGCCCAGGGCATGGATGCCGAGGAAGCGCCCGACCACCACCGGCGCCACCAGCGCCGTGACGCCCGGGAGGATCATCTCGCGGAGCGCGGCGCGCGTGGAGATGTCCACGCAGCGCGCGCTGTCCGGCTTGGCCGTGCCTTCCATCAGGCCCGGGATCTCGCGGAACTGGCGGCGCACCTCGTCCACCATGCCCGCGGCGGCGCGACCGACGGCGGTCATGGTGAGCGCGCCGATGACGAAGGGCAGGGTGCCGCCGATGAAGAGGCCGATCACGACCATCGGG
>CAMLLJ010000151.1 GCA_946480845.1 uncultured Gemmatimonadota bacterium | reverse complement strand
CGGGGAGGTCGCGGTCCACCACGTTGATGACCCCGCCCAGTGCGTCCGAGCCGTAGAGCACGCTGGCCGGGCCGCGGATCACCTCGATCCGCTCCGCGTCCGCGGCCTCCACGTTGGGGCCGTGCTCGTCGCCCCACTGCTGGGTCTCAAGCCGCTGGCCGTCGGCGAGCACCAGGACGCGGTTCGAGGAGAGCCCGCGGATCACCGGCTTGCCGATGCCGGCACCGGTGCTCACGCTGCGCACCCCCGGCATGATGCTCGCCGTCTCGCCGAGGGAGGGCGCGCTGCTGGTGCCCAGGTCGGACGCGGTGAGGACCGAGGTGGGCTGGGGCGAGTTGAGCGCGGTCGTAGCGAGGGGGGACGCGGTCACCTGAAGATCGGGCAGCTCGACCAGGCTCGGCTCGAGGACCACGTTCACGACCGTGTCCTGCTCGGCGACGCGGACCCGGACCACGCGCGGCGCGAAGCCGATGCGGGCGAAGGAGAGGCCGTAGCCCCCGCGGCCCAGGCCGCTGACGCTGTAGCGCCCGTCCGCGTCGGTGTGCGTGGACCGGTTTGCTTCGAGGATGGTGACGCGCACCGAGGCGATCGCGTTGCCGTCGGGATCGGTGACCCGGCCCGAGACCGTGGCCATCGCCGGCGGGATCGCAAGCGCAAGCGCGAGGAACAGGCTCGACATCGAAACCTCCATGTGTACGCCGGACCGGCGGGGGCCGGTGCGGTGATCGCAGCTGAAACGGGAACGTTCAGGCGACCGACACGGGAGGTGCGCGGGGCAGGGAGCCGGCGGCGGGCGGGCCGGCGTGACGGGACGGGAGGTACCGGTGCGGCGACTCGGCGACCGGCGCGAGGCCGATCCCGTCCGCGTTCGGGACCCGGGCGGTCCCGCCCAGCGCCGGGAGCGCGGCCCCCAGGCTGCAGCGCTCCGAATGGACCGGCTGGACGTCGGCGCGCTCGACGCACGCGTACCCGAGGGCGCGCGAGCCGCCGATGTGGTGGAAGAGCGCATCGAACACCGGCAGCCCGCTCCCGCCCCCGCACACCATCAGGGCGAGGACGAGGGCATTGATGCGCGCGAGCCAGGACCGGCGGAGCATCGCCTCCTGACGGGCCCGGGCGCGGCCGAGATTCACGCCGTCACCGTATCGAGCTGTGCGGCGAGCACCGGCCGGCGGACCGGCCCGTCCACCGGGAGGATGAACCAGAAGGTGCTGCCGGTGCCGGGAATCGAGTCCACGCCGATGGCGCCGCCGTGCATCTCCACGAAGTTCTTGCAGAGGGCGAGGCCGAGGCCGGTGCCCTGCTGGTGCCGGGTGAAGGAGCTGTCCACCTGGCTGAACTCGCGGAAGAGCTTGGGCATGTCGTCGGGCTGGATGCCGATGCCGGTGTCGATGACCGAGACCCACACCGCGTCGCGGATCACCAGGCGGGGCTCGTCGCCCGCGCGGTCGGCGGGCATCGGGATCGGGGTGCGGGTGCGCACCGCGGCGAGCTTGATGACGCCGCCCTCGGGCGTGAACTTCGATGCGTTGGACAGCAGGTTGAAGAGGATCTGCCGGACCCGCACGCCGTCGGCGGTGATCGACATGTCGGCGCCGTCGTCCATCTGCACGCTGCAGCTCTGGTCCTTCTCGGCCCGGAGGCTTGCCGTATCGGCCACCGCGCCGAGCACCGCCTCCCGGATGTCGGTGGGCCCGAGCTCGAGGGTCATCCGGCCGGCCTCGATCTTCGAGAGGTCGAGCACGCTGTTGATGAGGCTGAGCAGGTGGCGGCCGTTGCGGAGCACCGACTCCAGGAAGTCGCGCTGGACCTCGTTGACGGCCCCCACCTGCTCGGTGAGCAGGAGGTCGCTGAAGCCGTTGATGGCGTTGAGCGGCGTGCGCAGCTCGTGGCTCATGTTGGCGAGGAACTCGCTCTTGAGCTGGGTGGCCCGCACCAGCTCGCGGTTCTTCACCGCGAGCGCCGCCTCGTTCTCGCGGCTCGACTCGAGGCCGGCGGCGCGGTCGAGGCCCACGATGACCTGGTCGCCGAGGATCTGCAGGAGCTGCAGGTCGCGCTCGCTGAAGTGGCCGCCGTCGTTCCGGTTGTAGGCGGCGACGGTGCCCACCACCACGCCCGAGGCCCGGAGCGGCGCGATGGCCGCGGTCGTGAGCGGCCCGGGCAGCGTGGGATCGTGAAAGCTGCGCGGGTCGGTGTCCACGTCGTTGGCCACCAGCGGCTGGTCATGGGTGACCACCCAGCCCAGCAGCGAGTGGTCCACCGGCAGCAGCTTCCCGCGCGACATGGCGAGCGCGCCCGAGGCGGCCACCACCTTGAGGAAGCGCCCCTCCTCGACCACGATCGTCACCGTGCCGCTCTCCGCCTCCAGCAGCTCGGCCGCGGCCAGCGCCACCTCCTGCTGCAGGTCGGCCAGGCTCTTCCCGGACAGCAGCGTCTCGCCCAGGTGCCGGAGCTTGTCCAGCTCGCGGTTCCGCGCATCGGCGGCCTCGAGCGCCTGGGCGAGCTTCTGGCGCTGGCGCTCGGCGAGATGGTCGCCGCGGCGCACGGTGAGGATGGTGGTGCCGGTGGCCGCGAGGCCGATGATCGCGGCGACGGCGATATGCCCGCGATGCGCGGCGAAGAGGGCGAACCAGAAGACGATCAGCACCACGGCGGCGAGCGGTCGGACCGTATAGAGCCGGCGCCAGAACGGCGGAGGGCTCATCCCGCGTCCTCCGCGAGCAGGTCGAAGAAGGCGGTCTCGCCGGTCCGGAGCATGCGGCGGAGATAGGGCCGGCAGAGCCCGCACTGGGTGCCGCAGCCGGTTTCGCGCAGGACGGCGCCGTGGCCCCACCCCTCGGCGCGCGCCAGGGGCAGGAGCTGCTCGAACGGCATCCGCATGCAGATGCAGCGGGAGACGAGGACGGGGCGGGTGCCTGCGCTCACGGGTTGGACGGCCGGATGTCCAGCTCGCTCACCATGGCGCGCGCAGGCAGCCGCACCGCCGCAAAGATCGCGTCCGCCACGTCGGACGGCTGGAGGATGCGCCCGGCGTCGCGGCCGAGGGGCCGGAGGAGCTCGGTGTCCACGGAGCCGGGGCAGATGGCGACCACCCGGACACCCTGCGCGCGCACCTCGAGCATGAGCGAGCGGCTGAAGCCGAGCACCGCATGCTTCGACGCCGCGTAGCCGGTCCCGTGCTTGACGCCGTTCCGGCCCGCGAGACTGGCGACGTTCACAATGGTGCCGGCTCCGCGCTCCCGCATGCCGGGCAGGACGGCGCGGGTGACCAGGAAGAGGCTCCGGACGTTGGTGGCCATCATCCCGTCCCACTCCTCCAGCGTCTGCTCCTCGAAGGGCTTGAAGACCGCGACGCCGGCGTTGTTGACCAGCACATCCACGGGGCCCAGCTCGGCAGTCACCGCCCGCACCACCCGTTCCACGTCGCCGGGAACGCCGACGTCGCCGGCCGCGCCCGCGGCGGTGACGCCGTCCGCGCGGAGCGCCTCCACCAGCGCCGCCACCTTGCCGGCGGTGCGCGCACAGACGCCGACGCGCCACCCGTCGCGACCGAACGCGAACGCGGTGGCCCGGCCGATTCCCTCGGTGGCTCCGGTGATCAGGACGACGGGAGGCATCGATGCAATCTAAGCAGGGCCCCCGGGGCGGAACTCATCGTCGGACGCGCTCCGCCCGGACCACTTCCCGGCCCAGCCCGTCCTCGATCACCAGCGTGGTGCGCCGGCCGTTCTCCCGGAAGCGCGCGGTGCCGCGGAGCTGCACGGCGAAGTAGTCGCGGGCCGATTCGGGCAGGAGCTGGGCGCGGAACTTCCCCGGCTGCTGCGCGACCAGGAAGCCATCGTCGACGAGGACCACGACGGAATCGCGGCGGCCGGTTCGATAGGTGCCCGCCAGCCGGGCCTGCGCCGCCGTGTCGGCTGCGACGATATGGCGGGCCGTGGGAACGGGCACGCTGTCGCCGCGGAGGATGGCCGCCACATCCGTCACGGTCCGCCCCAGCCGGTCGAAGTTGCCGAGCACGATGATGGTGCGCCGGGTCCCGGGGATCCGCATGATGTAGCAGGTGAAGCCGGGCAGCCCGCCGCTGTGGCCATGGACCACCCCGTCCGGCCCGGACTGGACGAACCAGCCGTAGCCGTAGTTGCCGAGGCCCGGGGTGAAGATCGAGTCGAGCATCGCCCGCTTCACCAGTGCTTCGGTGTAGAGCGCCTGGTCCCACCGGTAGAGGTCCCGCGCCGTGGTGATCAGGCCGGCGTCGGCCTGGGGCGGCTCCATGAGCTGGTAGTAGGCATTGAGGTAGTCGGAGCGCTCGAGGCCGTTGAAGTAGGCGCGGGCCCCGGCAGAGGGGCGGAGCCGGTAGCCCTGGGCCCGGTTGGGCGTGATCTCCTCCGAACGGTCCTGGCCGCTCAGCGTCATCCCCAGCGGCTCGTGGATCCGGGTGCGCAGGAACTCGGCGTACGGCATCCCGCTGGCGCGCTCGATGATGAAGCCGAGGGCGATGTAGGCGGAGTTGCTGTAGCGGAACGTCGTGCCGGGCTCGTGGTCGAGCGGCCGGGCCTTCGCGTCACGCAGGATCCGCTCGGGGGCATGCGCCTGCGACATGTAGTCGGAGTACGCCTGGGTATTGTAGCCGTCGAACCACTCCTCGTAGTCGGAGATGCCCGAGGTGTGGCGCAGGAGGTGATGGATGGTGATGCGGCTCCACGCGGGCGGCAGCGAGTCGAGGTACTTCGAGATCGGGTCGCCGAGCGCGACCTTCCCCTCTTCCGCCAGCATCGCGATCGCCATCGCCGTGAACTGCTTGGTAACCGACGCCACCCGGAAGCGGGTGTCGGGGGTGTTGCGGACGCCCTGTTCCATGTCGGCGAAGCCGTAGCCGGTGTCCACCAGCACGGTCCCCCGTTCCGCGATGAGCACGCTGGCGTTGAGCTGGCCGAGGCCCGCGGCGGCTGCGAGGTACTCGCGGAGCCGCGCCGGGCGCTGGTCCTGGGCCGGGCTGCGGCCGGCCGCGGCGGCTGACAGAAACAGGACGACGGCAAGCGCGCGAGTGACGTGCATAAGTGACCTCGTCGGGTGGCCTGCGGGTGCGCTCGGGACTGACGCATGCATACAAACCGGGACAGCCCGCCCCCGGCAACCGAAGGCCGCTGCAGCGGGCCCGTCGCCCCGCAGGTCACGGCTGGGTCACCCGGCGCCGGTAACGTCCGGGGTGAGTCCAGCGCTCCCCCCAGGAGGCCACCATGCTCCGACCGCCGCGATGCCTGCCGCTCCCGTTCCTCCTCTGCCTCCTTGCCGCCGTGCCCGTCCGGGCTCAGGGACCGAAGTTCGCCACCTTCCCCGTCGCGGCTCTCCCGGAGGCCCCGCCGATCACGGCCCGCCTGCCCCGATCCGCCGCGGGGAGGCCCAACGTGCTGGGCATGACGCTCGGCGGGCTGCTCGGAGCGGTGCCCGGCGTCGTGGCAGGGGCCCTCGTGGGCCATGAGATCGACCGTGACGGTGGATGCTACAGCGACGAGTGGTGCGGGCTCTGGGGCGCGCTGGCCGGAGCGACCGCCGGGAGCACCCTGCTGATCCCCACCGGCGTCCATTTCAGCAACCACCGCCGCGGGAGCTTCGGGGCCGGGGTCGGCTGGAGCGCCCTGGTGGCCGTCGCCGGCTGGACCACGGCCATCGCCCTGGACAGCGGCACGCCGCTCATCGTCCTTCCCTTCGCCCAGATCGTCGCGGCGGTCGCGTCCGAGGCGCACAGCACCCCGGTGCCCGCCGAATGACGCGCCCGATTTGACACCACCCCGATCCGGGAGCAGAATGGAAGTTCCTCATCCTGCAGGAGGTGGAAGCCATGAAGGTCTATGGCTCCGACGCGATCAGAAACGTCGCCTTCGTGGGGCACGGCGCGAGCGGGAAGACGACGCTCGTCGATGCCCTGGCCTTCGTATCCGGCTCGAGCCGCAGGCACGGCTCCATCCGTGACGGCACCGCCCTCACCGACTACTCCCCCGACGAGATCGACCGCAAGCATTCCATCTCCCTCGCGCTGGCCTACGCCGAGTGGATGGACACCAAGATCAACATGATCGACGCGCCCGGCTACCTCGACTATCTCGGCGAGGCGGTGGGCGCGCTGCACGCCGCCGATGCGGCGGTGATCGTCCTGAGCGGCACCGCGGGCGTCGAGGTCGGGACCGAGAAGGCGTGGGAGCTCTGCGACCGGCGGCACCTGCCGCGGATCCTCTTCGTGACCGCGATGGACAAGGAGAACGCCGACTTCGAGGCGGTGTTCCGGGACGTGAAGGAGCACCTCACGCCCAAGGTGGTGCCGGTGGAGATCCCGGTCGGCGACGGCCACGATTTCCACGGCATCGTGAACCTCTTCACCGGGCAGTGCCACAACTACCGCAAGGGCACCAAGTCCGGCGAGTACGACCTCACCGACATCCCGCCCGAGCTGGAGGAGCGGTTCCGCCAGTACACCGAGCAGCTCACCGAGGCCGTCGCCTCGACCGACGATGCGCTCATCGAGCGCTACCTGGCCGGCGAGACGATCCCCCGCGAGGAGCTGGTCACGGTGATGAAGCGCGCGATGCTGGCCGGCGAGGTGGTCCCGCTCTTCTGCGGCAGCGGCGAGCTGACCTACGGGATGCGCACCCTGCTCACCGAGATGGTCGAGCTCTTCCCCTCGCCGCTCGAGGCCGATGCGGCCGCGGGAAACGGCGCGGGCGACGCCCGGCGCACCGCGCCGCTGCTGGGCCACGTCTTCAAGACGGTGAGCGAGCCCCACGTGGGCGACGTGACCTTCTTCCGGCTCTACACCGGCTCGATCCGCAGCGGCGACGAGGTCTGGAACGCCGAGCACGAGGTGGCCGAGAAGCTCAACCACCTGTCGGTGCAGCAGGGGAGAGACCGGATCGAGGTCGCGGAAATTTCGGCGGGAGACATCGCCACCGTCGCCAAGCTGCGCGACACCCACACCAACGACACCTTCTGCCGCCGTGACCGCCCCGAACGGCTGCCGCCCACGCCCTACCCCGAGGCGGTCGCCTCGGCGGCCGTGGTGGTGAAGCAGCGCGGCGAGGAGGACCGCCTCGCGGCCGCGCTGCACAAGCTGCACGAGGAAGACCCGACCTTCCACTTCGAGTACAGCT
>CAMLLJ010000150.1 GCA_946480845.1 uncultured Gemmatimonadota bacterium | reverse complement strand
TCGGCGCGAGCGTGGTCCCCGAGCCCGACCCGGCGCTGCTCCGCGCGGGCGACATCCCGCACCTGGTGGGCGACCCGGGTCGCCTGCACGCCGCCACCGGCTGGACGCCGGCCCATACCTTCGACCAGACACTGCAGGACGTGGTGGATGCCCAAGCGGACTGACCTCAAGACGATCCTCCTCATCGGCTCCGGCCCCATCGTGATCGGGCAGGGCGCCGAGTTCGACTACTCGGGCACCCAGGCGGTGCGGGCGCTCAAGGAAGAGGGGTATCGCGTCGTCCTGGTGAACTCGAACCCGGCGACGATCATGACCGACCCCGAGATCGCCGACCGGACCTACATCGAGCCGGTGACCCCCGAATGGGTGGCCAAGGTGATCGAGCGCGAGCGGCCCGACGCGCTGCTGCCGACGATGGGCGGGCAGACCGCGCTCAACACGGCGATGGCCCTGCACCGCGACGGCACGCTGGCGAAATTCGGCGTCGAGCTGATCGGGGCGAGCGAGCGCGCCATCCGGATCGGCGAGGACCGCCAGGAGTTCGCCGACGCGATGCGCCGGATCGGGCTGGCGACGCCCGAGGGCCGCACCGTGACCTCGGTGGACGAGGCGATGGCCGCGGTCGAGGCAACCGGCTACCCGGCGATCCTGCGCCCCTCGTTCACCCTGGGCGGCACCGGCGGCGGCATCGCCTACAACCGCGACGAGTTCGAGACGCTGATCCGGCGCGGGCTCGAGCTGTCGCCGGTCGGCTCGGTGCTGGTGGAGCGCAGCATCATCGGCTGGAAGGAATACGAGCTCGAGGTGATGCGCGACGGCGCCGACAACGTCGTCATTGTCTGCTCCATCGAGAATCTCGACGCCATGGGCGTCCACACCGGGGACTCGATCACCGTGGCGCCGGCGATGACGCTGAGCGACCGCGAGTACCAGCAGATGCGGGACGCCGCGATCGCCATCATCCGCGAGGTGGGCGTCGCGGCCGGCGGCTGCAACATCCAGTTCGCCGTGGATCCCCGCACCGGCGAGCAGCTGGTGATCGAGATGAACCCCCGCGTCTCCCGCAGTTCGGCGCTCGCCTCCAAGGCGACCGGGTTCCCGATCGCCAGGATCGGGACCAAGGTGGCGGTGGGCTACCGGCTCGACGAGCTGCCCAACGACATCACCCGGACCACGCCCGCCTCCTTCGAGCCGGTGCTCGACTACGTGGTCGTCAAGGTGCCGCGGTTCGCCTTCGAGAAGTTCCCCGCGGCGGACCCGACGCTCACCACGCAGATGAAGGCCGTGGGCGAGGTGATGGCGATCGGCCGCACCTTCAAGGAGGCGCTGCAGAAGGCGCTGCGCGGCCTGGAGACGGACCGGCCGGGATGGGCCGTCGCCGCGAGCCCGGCCGACGACCGGCTCGTCGACGGCTCGCGCGACACCGTGCTGGCCGCCCTCCGCCGCCCGACACCGGAGCGGATCTTCCAGGTCAAGCGCGCGCTCGAGCTGGGCGTGACGGTGGAGGAGATCGCGGAGCGAAGCGGATTCGACCCGTGGTTCCTGTATCAGATGCAGGAGATGGTGGCTGCCGAGGCGGAATACCGAAACGCGCCCGACCGTCCTGACCGTCCTGACCGTCCCGACCGTCCGGAGCGAGCGCAGCTCCTCCGAATGAAGCGGATGGGCTATTCGGATCGGCAACTGGCGGCACTGCGGGGCGAGAGCGAGGACGCCGTGCGGGCGCGACGACATGCGCTCGGGATCCGGCCGGTGTACAAGATGGTCGACACCTGCGCCGGGGAGTTCCCCTCGAGCACTCCGTACCTCTACTCCTGCTACGACGAGGAGAACGAGGCGGCGCCCGCGGGGGACCGCACCGTCATCATCCTCGGCAGCGGCCCCAACCGGATCGGGCAGGGGGTCGAGTTCGACTACTGCTGCGTCCGCGCCGCGCTCGCGCTCCGCGAGCTCGGCTACCGCACCGTGATGGTCAACTCGAACCCGGAGACCGTCTCGACCGATTTCGACATCTCCGACGTCCTCTACTTCGAGCCGCTCACGCTCGAGGACGTGCTCGAGATCGTGCACCTCGAGCAGCCGCTTGGCGTGATCGCGCAGCTCGGCGGCCAGACGCCGCTCAGGCTCGCGCGCGGGCTCGAGCGCGCCGGCGTCCGCATCCTCGGCACCTCGCCCGAGGCGATCGACGCCGCGGAGGACCGCGGGCGCTTCGAAGCGCTGACGCGGGAGCTCGGCGTCCGCCAGCCGCCCAGCGGGATCGCCTTCTCCGTCGACGAGGCAGTGAAGGTGGCGGCGCGGGTCGGCTATCCGGTGCTGGTGCGGCCGTCGTACGTGCTGGGCGGGCGCGCCATGGAGATCGTCTACGACGACCACTCGCTCACCGCATACTTCGAGGTGGCGGCCCGCGTGGCCCCCGAGCACCCGGTGCTGATCGACCGCTTCCTCGAAGATGCCTTCGAGGCGGACGTGGACGCGATCGCGGACGGGACCCGCTGCGTGATCGGCGGGGTGATGCAGCACATCGAGGACGCCGGGATCCACTCCGGCGACTCGGCCTGCGTGCTGCCGCCCTACCTGATCACCGAGGACCAGGTTGCGCAGATGCGCGAGCACACCCGCGCCTTCGCGCTCCGGCTCGGCGTGGTGGGCCTCCTCAATGTGCAGTACGCCATCAAGGACGGCGTCGTATACGTGCTCGAGGTGAACCCGCGGGCCTCGCGCACCGTCCCGTTCGTCTCCAAGACCACCGGCGTGCCGCTGGCGAGCCTCGCCGCCGCGGTGGCGGTGGGGAAGACCCTCGATGAGCTGGGGCTCCAGGACGACGTGCTGCAGCCCTACGTCGCCGTGAAGGAGGCGGTGTTCCCCTTTGCCAAGTTCCAGGGCGTGGACCTGGTGCTCGGGCCGGAGATGCGCTCGACGGGCGAGGTGATGGGCATCGCCGATTCCTTCGGCATGGCCTTCGCCAAGGCGCAGGCGTCGGCGGACGGCGCGCTGCCGCTGCAGGGCACGGTGTTCATCACGGTGAACGACCACGACAAGAACAGCGTGGTCCCGATCGCGCGGCGCTTCCACGGCCTCGGCTTCAGCGTGCTCGCCACCGAGGGAACCGCGCGCCACCTCCGGGCCCGGGGCGTCCCGGCGGAACGGGTGCTCAAGGTGCACGAGGGCCGGCCCAACGCGATCGACCTGCTCCTGTCGGGACGGATCCAGCTGCTGGTGAACACGCCCCTCGGCAAGCTCACCCAGCAGGACGACTACGCCATCCGGCGTGCGGCGCTCCAGCGCGGCGTGCCGTACACCACGACGCTGTCCGCGGCGTCGGCGGCGTGCGATGCCATCATCGCGCTCCGGAGCCGGGCCGGCGAGGTGCGCTCGCTTCAGGAGTGGCACGTGATGGCCCGGGAAATGAGCGCGGAGTGGGCGGGATGACCGACGACGTGTTCGTGCATGAGTCCTCGTACGTGGACGACGGCGCCCGGATCGGGGCCGGCACGAAGATCTGGCATTTCTGCCACGTCATGCCCGGCGCCGTGATCGGCGAGCGCTGCTCGCTGGGGCAGAACGTGGTCGTGATGAACGGCGTACGGATCGGGGCGAACGTCCGGATCCAGAACAACGTCTCGGTGTACGAGGGCGTGATCCTCGAGGACGACGTCTTCTGCGGCCCCAGTTGCGTCTTCACCAACGTGATCAACCCGCGGAGCCACGTCTCCCGGAAGGCGGAGTACCAGCAGACCCTGGTCCGCCGGGGCAGCTCCATCGGGGCCAATGCCACGATCGTCTGCGGGGTCACGCTGGGGGAGTATTCGTTCGTCGGGGCCGGGGCCGTGGTCACCAGCGACGTGCCCGACTTTGCCCTGATGGTGGGGGTCCCGGCCCGGCGGGTGGGGTGGATGTGCCGCTGCGGCGAGCGGCTGGCGGGGGGGCCGGGCGGGATGGCCTGCACAGCCTGCCGCACCCGGTACGAGGAGGCGGACGGCCTCCTTTCCATGATTGACCCTCCTGCCCGATCCCGGTAATTTTCAAGGCTTTAGCAGACTTCCGAGGGCTGGGGGAAACTTGAACGTACCACTGCTCGATCTGGTCGCGCAGCACCGGGCCATTGCGGACGAGGTGGTGCCGGCGATGCTCGCCGTCGTCGAGCGCCAGCAGTTCATCATGGGGCCGGAAGTCGCCGGGCTCGAGGCCGCCGTGGCCCGGCTCTCGGCGGTCCGGCACGCCGTGGCCTGCGCCAGCGGGACCGACGCGCTGCTGCTCCCGCTCCGCGCGCTCGACCTCGCCGCGGGCGACGAAGTCATCGTCCCCTCGTTCACCTTCTTCGCCACCGCGGGCGCCGTGCACAACGCCGGCGGGACGCCCGTCTTCGCCGACATCGAGCCCGCCACCTTCAACATCTCGGTGCCCGCCGTCGAGGCGGCCATCACGCCGCGCACCCGGGCCATCATCCCGGTGGACCTCTTCGGCCAGATGGCGCCGATGGGGGAGCTCGCCGCCTTGGCGGCGCGCCATGGGCTGGCGCTGATCGAGGATGCCGCCCAGGCCATCGGCGCACGGCGCATGGTGGACGGCACCTGGCGCCTCGCCGGCGAGCTGGCCACGGTGGGCACGCTCTCGTTCTTCCCCAGCAAGAACCTGGGCGGCTGGGGCGACGGCGGCATGATGCTCACCCAGGACGACGCGCTCGCCGAGCGGCTCCGGAAGCTCCGGCTCCATGGCGGCGCCAAGCAGTACCACCACGAGGAAGTCGGCTTCAATAGCCGCCTCGATACCGTCCAGGCGGCGGTGCTGCTGGTGAAGCTGCGCCACCTCGAGGCCTGGAGCGGCGCGCGCCGGAGCCACGCCGCGCGCTACGGGGACCTGCTTCGCGGGATCTCCGGCGTCGTCCCCCCGGTCACCGATCCCGCCAACGAGCACATCTTCCACCAGTACACCATCCGCGCCGAGCGCCGCGACGCGCTCGCCGCGCACCTCCGGGACCGCGGCATCGGCTGCGCCGTCTACTACCCGACCGGCCTGCATCTCCAGCCCTGCTTCGCGCATCTGGGGTTCGGGCGGGGCAGCCTTCCGGAGACCGAGCGCGCGATGGCGGAGGTGATCTCCCTGCCGATCTTCCCCGAGCTCACCGCGGAGCAGCAGGACGAGGTGGTGTCCGCCATCCGCGAGTTCTACGCGTGACCCTCCTCCAGACCGAGGTGCGAGCGCCATGTTCGTGACGGGGCCCCTCATCACCGGCCGGAAGATCCGCTTTGCCCTGGTGGGCTGCGGGCGCATCTCCGCCAACCACTTCGACGCGCTGGAGAAGCACGCCGCGCAGGCGGCGGTGGTGGGCGTCTGCGACATCGATCCGGCGGCGCTCGAGCGCGCGGTGGCGCGCACCGGGGCGCCGGGCTTCGCGACGCTTCCCGCGCTGCTCGCCGGATGCGACGCCGACGTCGTCATCCTGGCCACGCCGAGCGGCCTGCACAGCGAGCAGGCGATCGCGGTGGCGGCCGCCGGCCGGCACGTGATGACCGAGAAGCCGATGGCGACCCGCTGGCAGGACGGCAAGAAGATGGTGGCCGCCTGCGACCATGCCGGCGTGCACCTCTTCGTCGTCAAGCAGAACCGTCGGAACGCCACGCTCCAGATGCTCAAGCGCGCCGTGGACCAGGACCGCTTCGGCCGCATCTTCATGATCGCCATCAACGTCTTCTGGAGCCGGCCCCAGTCGTACTACGAGAGCGCCCCCTGGCGGGGCACCTGGGAGTTCGACGGCGGCGCCTTCATGAACCAGGCGAGCCACTACGTGGACCTGCTCGACTGGCTCATCGGCCCGGTGGAGAGCGTGCAGGCGTACACCGCGACGCTGGCGCGGAACATCGAGGTCGAGGACACCGGGGTCGTGAGCATCCGCTGGCGCACCGGGGCGCTGGGCTCGATGAACGTCACCATGCTGGCCTATCCGCGGAACTACGAGGGGTCCATCACCATCCTGGGCGAGCGCGGCACCGTGCGCATCGGCGGCGTGGCGGTGAACCGGATCGACCACTGGGAGTTCGCCGATGCCCGGCCGGAGGACGCCCAGGTCGGGGCCGCCAGCTACGAGACCACCTCGGTGTACGGGTTCGGCCACCCGGCGTACTACGAGAACGTGATCGCGTCGCTCCGGGGGGAGGCCAGCCCCGAGACCGACGGCCGCGAGGGGCTCCATTCGCTCGAGATCCTGATCGCCACCTACCTCTCCGCGCGGGACGGCCGCCGCGTGGCACTGCCACTGGAGTACTGAACCAGATGACCGTCGCCCAGGACCTGATCGCGAAGGCCGAGCGCCGCGAGGCGCTCTTCGGCATCATCGGCCTCGGTTACGTCGGGCTGCCGCTCGCCGTCGAGCTGGGGCGCGCCGGCTTCCGCGTGCTCGGCTACGACGTGAGCAGGCGGGTCGTGGACGGGCTCAACGCCGGGCGCTCGCACATCAAGGACATCTCGGACGCCGACCTCCAGGAGGTGCTCAAGGCCGGCCGCTTCGAGGCCACCGCCGATCCGGCCCGCCTCGGCGAGCCCGACGCGATCTCGATCTGCGTGCCCACGCCGCTGGGCAAGTACAAGGACCCCGACGTGAGCTACATCGTGGCCGCCACCGAGGCGGTCACCGCCACGCTGCGCCGGGGCCAGGCCATCATCCTCGAGAGCACCACCTACCCGGGCACCACGCGCGAGATCATGCTCCCCGCGCTGGAGAGCACCGGCCTCCGCGTCGGCGAGGACTTCTTCCTTGCCTTCAGCCCCGAGCGGGTGGACCCGGGGAACGAGCGCTACCACACGCGCAACACGCCCAAGGTGGTCGGCGGCATCACCGAAGCATGCCGCCGGGTCTGCTGCGCGCTCTACCAGCCGGCCATCGACAGCCTGGTCCCGGTCTCCTCGACCGAGGCGGCCGAGCTGGTCAAGCTGCTGGAGAACACCTTCCGCAGCGTGAACATCGGCCTGGTCAACGAGATGGCGATCGTCTGCGAGAAGCTGGGCGTCAACGTGTGGGAGGTGATCGACGCGGCGGCGACCAAGCCGTTCGGCTTCATGAAGTTCACGCCGGGCCCCGGCCTTGGCGGGCACTGCATCCCCATCGACCCGCACTACCTCGCGTGGAAGATGCGCGGGCTCAACTACAAGACCCGCTTCATCGACCTCGCCGGCGAG
>CAMLLJ010000149.1 GCA_946480845.1 uncultured Gemmatimonadota bacterium | reverse complement strand
ATCCAGATCGCCCGGCGCACCGTGGCGAAGTACCGCGACCAGCTCGGCATTCTCCCGGCCCGGATGCGGAAGCGCGTATGAGCGGGCTCCCGGCGCTCGCGCCGGTGGATGTCAGCGTGCTGGTGCCGGCCAAGGACGAAGCGGAGAACCTCCCCGACTTCGTCCGCCTCTGCGCCGAGGCGCTCCGCGGCACCGGCTTCAGCTTCGAGGTCGTGATCGTGGACGACGGGTCGCGCGACGGGACCGGCGCCGTGCTCGACCGCCTGCGGCGCGAGTATCCCTTCCTGAGCGTCGTCACCCACCGCCGCCAGCTCGGCATCGCCGACGCCCTGCGCTCCGCCGGGGAGGCGGCACGCGGCGACATATTCGTCTTCTATCCCGCCGACCTCCAGTACCTCCCCGAGGACATCCCGGCGCTGGTGCGCCCCATCCTCGACGGCACGGCCGACGTGGTGACCGGCACCAAGCAGGGGAAGTACGAGAAGGCGTTCGTGTCCAGCATCTACAACGGGCTCTGCCGCTGGCTCTTCGGCGTGCGGGTCACCGACCTCAACTCGGTGAAGGCCTACCGCCGCGAGGTGATGGACGGCGTGCCGCTCCGGCCGGACTGGCACCGGTTCATGGTGGTGATCGCGGCCGCGGACGGCTACCGGCTCACCGCGCGGTCGGTGCCGCTGCATCCTCGCCGGGCCGGCACCTCGAAGTTCACCTGGCGCCGCATTCCCGTCGGCGTGCTCGACCTCCTCTCCGTCTGGTTCCAGCTCCGCTTCGGCCGGAAGCCGATGCTCTTCTTCGGGCTGGCGGGGGCCATTCTCTTCCTCGTGGGCCTCGTGGCGGGGATCACGGCCCTGGTGCTGCGATTCGGCTACGGCATCGGCTTCCGGCCGCTGCTCAACCTGGTCGAGACGATGGTCATCAGCGGCATCGCCCTCTTCGGGTTCGGCTTCGTCGGGGAGATGGTGGCCGGCATGCGCGAGGAGAACCGGGAGACGCTGCGCCAGCTCGCCCGCTCCCGACCCGCAGATCCGCAGGATTGACGCGTGCGGGTCGTCTTCCTGACCCACAACTATCCCCGCCATCCCGGCGACCTCTCCGGCGCCTTCCTCGCGACGCTGGCGGGCGCCCTGGCGCGGCGCGCCATCGAGGTGCGCGTGCTTGCGCCGAGCGACCTGGGCGCGGGCGGCGGCGAGTCGCACGGCCTGGTGTCGGTGCGCCGCGTGCGCTACGCCCCGGCGTCGATGGAGCGCATCGCCTACCGCGGTACCATGGCGTCCGCCGTGCGAACGCCGGCGGGCATCCGGGCGCTGGGCGGCCTCTGGCGGGCGCTCCGGAAGGCCGCCGAGGAGGAGCTGGCCGGCGGCAGCGACCTGGTGCATGCCCACTGGTGGGTGCCGGCCGGGCTGGCCGTGCCGAAGGGCGCGCCGATGGTGCTCACCAGCCATGGCAGCGACGCGGCGCTGCTCCGGCGCTCGGCGTTCGCGCGGCGGCTCGCCCGGCCGGTGTACCGCCGGGCCCAGGTGGTGACCGCCGTCTCGCGCGAGATGGCGGGGTGGATCGGCGATGCGGTCGGGCGCCAGGTGGGCCGCGGACACGTGCAGCCGATGCCGGTGGACACCGGCGCCTACTGCTGGAGCGAAGGCGGCGGCGGTGCCGTCGTCGTCGCCCGGCTCACCGCGCAGAAGCGCGTGGACCTCGCCATCCGGACCATCGGCCTCCTCGATACGCTGGGGGCGTCGCTGCCGCTCACGATCGTCGGCGACGGGCCCGAGCGCGCCGCGCTCGAGCGGCTCGCCACCGAGCTGGGCGTGGCCGACCGGGTGCGTTTCCTCGGCGGGGTCGCGCCCTCGGAGATCCCCACGATCCTCGCGACGGCCGACCTCATGTACTTTCCGGCCGTCGCCGAAGGCTTCGGGCTGGCCGCCGCGGAGGCGGTGATGAGCGGCGTCCCGGTGATCGCCTGCTGGGACGGGGGCGGCGTCCTCGACATCGTGCCGGAGACCGGTGCCGGCCGGCGGGTGCTGCCCTCCGCCGACGCCCTTGCCGACGCGACGCTCGACCTCCTCACCGACGAGCAGCGCATGGCGCGCGCCCGGGAGCTGGGCCAGGCGTGGCGCAAGCGGCTGAGCCCGGAGCAGGTGGCGGAGCGGTGTGAGGGATGGTACCGCGAAGCGCTCGCCGGTGGTGCGCGTGCGTAGCGCAGGCTGGCGCGCATTCCAGTGGATCGCGGGAATCGCGATCATCGCCTTCGCCGCGCGGCAGCTGATCGCGAGCTGGAACGACATCGCGGCGCGTCCGCTGGTCTGGCAGGTGCGCCCGCTGCTGCTGGTGGCCAGCGCCGCCTGCATCTGGCTCATGTACGCGCTGCTGATCCAGGCGTGGCGCGTCATGCTCGCCGGCTGGGGCGATCCGCTCCCGCTCCGCGAGGCCGCGCGGATCTGGACCGTCTCGAGCCTGGGCAAGTACATCCCGGGCAAGGTCTGGGCGCTGGCCGGCATGGCGCTCATGGCGCAGCGCGCCGGCGTCAAGCCGTGGGCTGCCACCGCCTCGGCGGTCATCCTCCAGGCGCTCGCGATCGGCTCCGGCGCGGCCGTGGTCGGCCTCTTCGGCTCGGCGGCGCTCCGCGCGGAGTATCCCTGGGTCGGCGTGGCGCTCCCGCTGCTGGTGGTGGGCAGCGCACTGGGGATGGCCCTGCTGCTCTGGCCCGGGTTCGTCCGGCGACTGCTCGCGCTGGTGCGCGTCGAGCTTCCCGAGTCGGCATCGCCCGGGGTGGGCCCGGTGGTGTATGGCGTGGTGGCCAACCTGCTGGCCTGGTGCGGCTATGGCGTCGCGTTCTGGCTGCTGGGCCAGGGCCTTCTGGAGCTGCCCGGCCTCACCATCGGCCGGGCGATCGCGACGTTTGCGGGATCGTACATCGCGGGCTTCCTGTTCCTTCCCGCGCCGGGCGGCATCGGCGTCCGGGAAGGTGTGGTGCTGCTGATGCTCACGGGGGCGGTGGGCCCGGCGAGCGCGTCCGCCCTGGCGGTCGCGTCGCGCGTGCTGCTCACGCTCACCGAGTTCGGGGCCGCGGCCCCGTTCCTACTTTCGCACAGGGAGCGAATGCGTGCAGAGTCCTGAGGCGGGCGCCCCGGCGTCGAGTCCGCTGTTCGAGCCGCGCCGGCCGGCGCTCCTGGCCGCGCTCGCCTTCCTCGTCCCGGTTGTCGTCCTCTGCTGGCCGATCGCCGCGGGCTACTTCCTCGGCGGCGTTCACAGCGACCAGTACGTGGCCGGATACTCCTTCCGGCAGTTCGGCGCCGAGTACTTCCGCACCTACGGCAGCATTCCGCAGTGGAACCCGTACCTGTTCGGCGGCATGCCGTTCATCGCCGCATCGAGCGGCGACATCTTCTATCCCACGGCCTGGCTCCGCTGGATCATGCCGACAGGCACCGCCATGGCGCTGGGCATGGCGGTGCACCTCTTCCTCGCGGGACTCTTCTGCTACGCGCTGCTGCGCGGGCTGCGCTGCGGGTGGGGCGGGGCGGTGGTCGGCGGCCTTGCGTACGAGCTGACGGGCATCGTGGCATCGCTGGTGCATCCGGGCCATGACGGCAAGCTGTTCGTCTCGGCGCTCGCGCCGCTGCTCCTGCTGGCGCTGCTCCGCGCCATCCGCGACGGACGCCTGTGGGGCTACGGCCTGCTCGCGCTCGTCGTCGGCCTCTGCATCCTGACGCCGCATCCGCAGATGACGTACTACCTGCTGGTCGCCGGCGCCATCTGGACGCTCTATCTCGTCTTCTTCGACCCGGAGCGCTCCACGGCGGTGAGCCGCCCGGCCGCACTGGGCCTCGCGGCGGCCGCGGTGCTGGTCGGCGTCGGGATCGGCGCCATCTTCCTGGTGCCCTTCATCGGGTACTTCCCGTATTCGCCGCGCGCGGTGGGCGAGAGCGCCAGCAGCTGGGAATACGCGACGTCCTACGCCCTGCCGCTCGAGGAGCTGCTCGGCGTGGTGCTGCCGCAGTTCCCGGGGCTGGGCCCGGACGCGTACTGGGGGAGCAACTTCGCCAAGCTGCACACCGAGTACCTCGGTGCGAGCGTCCTGGTGCTTGCGGCGTTCGGCATCGCGGCACGCCGGCGGCAGCGGCTGCTGCTGGTGCTCGCCGGGATCGCCGGGCTCTTCCTGCTGGTCTCACTCGGTGCGGACACGCCGTTCTACCGCGCCTGGTACTCGATCATGCCCTACATGAAGAAGGTCAGGGCCCCGGGCATGGCCTTCTTCCTCGTCGCGCTCACAGTGGCGGCCTTCGCGGCCTTCGGCGCCGACCGGCTGCTGCGCCGCGAGGTGTCGCCGCGGTCGGTGCTCATCGGCTTCGGCGTGCTTGCCGGGCTCGGACTGCTCGCCGCGGTGGGCGCGCTGCAGCCGCTCGCCGAGGGGTTCGCGGTCGAGCGGATGATGGAGCGGGCCATGGCCAACGCGCCCGCGCTCATGGCCGGTGGCGTCCGCCTCCTGGCCATCGCCCTGATCGCAGGCGGAGTGGCGTGGCTGGTCGCCTCGGGCCGGCTCCGGGCCCCTGCGGCTGCGGCCCTGCTCGCCGTCATCGTGGCCGCGGACCTCTGGAGCGTGGACCGCCGCTTCTTCGTCTTCGACGCGAGCGAATCGGAGCTCTTCGCCGACGATGAGATCACCCGCCACCTCGCCGGGCGCCCCGGTCCCTATCGGGTGCTCGACGTTGCCTATCCTGGCGATTTCCTGATGGCCCACGACATCCAGACCGTCCTCGGCTACCACGGCAACGAGGTCCGCTTCTACGACGATCTCTGGGGCGGCAAGAACGTCTACGCCAACCTGACGAGCTCCAACCTGTGGGACCTGTGGGCGGTGCAGGCGCTCATCCTGCGCGGCGAGCAGGCGGTCCCGGGCTTCCACAAGGTGATGGGCCCCGTCACCACGACGCCCGGCGAGCCCGCGTTCCTCTACGAGCGCGATTCGCTCGTTCCCTATGCGCGCGTGGTGCCGGGCGGGTTCAAGGCCGCGGAGGACCGGATCATCCCCACGGTGCTGGAGCCAAGCTTTCCCCTCACGACGGTGGCGCTCTTCTCCGATTCCGCCTCGCTCGTCCCGGTGCCGATCCGCCCGGGCGTGCTCCCGCCGGCGACGACGGTCCAGGCGCGCGTCGCCGACTGGCGGCCCGGCGCGATGACGATTGCGCTCGACGGCCGGGACACCCGGACCACGTACCTGATCGTCGCGGAGACGTGGTACCCGGACTGGCGCGCGGTGGTGGACGGCACCGAGGCGCCGACCTACCGCGCCAACTACGCCCAGATCGGCGTCGAGCTGCCGCCCGGGGCCGCGGAGGTGCGGCTCGAGTTCCGGAGCGCGGCGTCGGCGACGGGGAAGGCCATCACCTGGGCGTCGGTCGTGCTTGCGCTCGCCGGCATCGCGCTGCCGCTCCGGCGCCGCCGGCACGCGTGACGGCCGGGCCCGAGCCCGTTATTTTCCGGTGGTGCATTCCCGGTGATTCGACCCCGTCCGGCGCGACGCGTAAGCTGCGCGCCGGTTTTCCGTAAGGTGCCCCGACGTGGCTGACCGCTATCTGGTGTGCGTGCCGACGTACAACGAGCGCGCCAACCTCCCGCTGATCGTCCCGGCGGTCCTGGCCCAGGACCCGAGGCTCGAAGTCCTGGTCATCGACGACGGGTCGCCCGACGGCACCGGCGTGCTGGCGGACGAGCTGGCGGCCGCGGATCCGCGGGTGCACGTGCTGCACCGGAGCGCCAAGCAGGGCCTCGGGCGCGCCTATCTCGCGGGCTTCGAATGGGCCCTCGCGCGCGGCTACGACTTCATCTTCGAGATGGACGCCGATTTCTCCCACGACCCGGCGTTCCTGCCGCGCTTCATCGAGGCGATCCAGTCGGCCGACATCGTGATCGGCTCCCGGTACAAGCAGGGGGTCAACGTCATCAACTGGCCGATCTCGCGCCTGCTGCTCTCCCTCGGCGCCAACCAGTACGCGCGCGTCGTCACCGGGCTCCCCATCACCGACTCGACCGGCGGGTTCAAGTGCTTCCGCCGGAAGGTGCTCGAGGCGATCGACTTCAGCCGGGTGCGATCCAACGGCTATGCCTTCCAGATCGAGATGAGCTACCGCGCCTGGCGGAAGGGCTTCAAGCTCGTCGAGATCCCCATCGTGTTCACGGATCGCGTCGAGGGGCACAGCAAGATGAGCCGCAAGATCGTGCGCGAGGCGATCTGGATGGTCTGGTCGCTGCGGTTCCGCGCCCTGGTGGGGAAGCTGTGAGCGGCACGTCGTTCTTCAAGCTGACGGGGTCGGGCAACGACTTCGTGATGCTCGACGGGCGGACCACCTCGCCGGAGGAGTGGCCCCCCGAGCGGATCGTCCGCGCCTGCGACCGCCGGCACGGCATCGGCGCCGATGGGCTGGTGATCCTCGAGCCGGCGCCGGGCGGCGTCCGGATGCATTTCTACAACCTCGATGGCGGCCGCGCGGCCATGTGCGGCAACGCCGCCCTCTGCAGCACGCGCCTGGCTGCGCGGCTGGGCATGGCCGATCCCGCGGGCATGCAGCTCGTCACCGACGCCGGCACCTACCTGACCCGCTGCGTCGGGCCGGGCCACATGGCCGAGGTGAACCTCGCCGACTTCCCGCTGCCGGAGCCGGTCGCCGGCATCGAGCCCGGCCCCGGGGAACTCGAGATCACGCTCGCCACGGTCGGTGTTCCGCACCTCGTGGTGCGCGTGGCCGACATCGAGGCCGTGGACCTCCCGGTCCGGGGGCGCGAGCTCCGCTTCCATCCCGCCCTCGGAGCGGCCGGCGCCAATGCGAACTTCGTCTCCGCGCCGGCCGGCGCGGGCTTGCCCTGGCTGATCCGCACCTACGAGCGCGGCGTCGAAGGCGAGACGCTGGCGTGCGGCACCGGCACCGTGGCCGCCGCCGTGTCGCTCGCCGCGGGCGGCCATGCTGTCATGCCGGTCGGGTTCCGGAGCCGGGGCGGCGCGCCGCTGTCGGTGGCGGCGGAGATCGCGGACGGCCGGGCCTCAGGCGTATGGCTCTGCGGAGAGGGTCGCCTGGTCTTCACGGGGACGCTCGCGGAGTAGAAACGCGAGTCACCGCGGTGCCGTAGGGCCTCCATGCATCCATTCCTTGCAGCCGCCGGGACGGCCGCAGCAGCTGCCATGGCC
>CAMLLJ010000148.1 GCA_946480845.1 uncultured Gemmatimonadota bacterium | reverse complement strand
CGGAGCGGGTCCATGAGGGCGATGGGGCGGGCGCCGACGCTGAAGATGTCGCGGAGGATGCCGCCGGCGCCGGTGGCGGCGCCCTGGTAGGGCTCGACCGCCGACGGGTGGTTGTGCGACTCCACCTTGAACGCGACGGCCCAGCCGTCGGGGAGGCGCAGGACGCCGGCGTTCTCGCCGGGCCCCTGCACCACGTGCGACCCTTCGGTGGGGAAAGTGCGCAGCACCGGCTTCGAGTGCTTGTAGGAGCAGTGCTCCGACCAGAGGGCGGAAAAGATCCCCAGCTCGGTGAGCGTCGGCGTCCGGCCCAGCATGGCCAGGATGCGCTCGTACTCGAGCTCATTGAGGTTGTGCTCGCGCACCACCTCGGGGGTGACGGGCCGCTCGCCGGCGAACGGCTGCGCGGCGGGCGGGGCGGCCATCGTCTCAGCCACCCGGGCGCTCCCGCCGGCGGAGGGTGGTGAGCACGTCCCCGATGACCCGGCCCAGGAGCCCGGGCCGGTCCTCGTGCGAGGCGAGCTGCTCCAACTCGCCGGCGTCGAGCCACATGCCGCCGCAGTGCGAGCAGACGTCGATCGAGACGCCGTGGTGCACGGTGGCGGCGAGGTCGTAGCCGTCCTTGGGGCACTTCATCAGGTGGGTCCGCCGCTCGGCCTCCGCGCGCTGCCGCTCCAGCTCGTCGCGCTTGCGCACCAGCAGCTCGGCGTTCTGCCGGGCGAAGTATTCATCCTCGTTCTGGCTGGGCTTCTCGGTCATGATCCGGTGTCCGGTGTAGGGGTTGCGGCCACGGGGCCCGCCCACGCCGCCATCGACGTGAAGAATCCGGCGCCGTCCTCGTTGCCGAGCAGCGGCTCGGCGGCGCGCTCCGGGTGGGGCATGATGCCGACGACGTTGCCGGCGGCGTTCACGATGCCGGCGATGTCGTGCATCGAGCCGTTCGGGTTGGCGTCCTCATCGCGCGCGTAGCGGAGCACCACGCGGCCCTCCGCCTCCAGCCCGGCGAGGGTGTCGGGATCGGCCACGTAGCGTCCGTCGCCATGCGCCACGGGCAGCCGCAGCAGGGCACCACGTTCGTAGGCCGAGGTGAAGGGCGTCCCGGTCTGCTCCACCGAGACTAGCACCGGCTTCGAGACGAAGGTGAGGCGCGCGTTCCGGAGCAGGGCGCCGGGGAGCAGGTGCGCCTCGCAGAGGATCTGGAACCCGTTGCAGATCCCCAGCACGGCGCCGCCCTCCTCGGCGTGCTCGCGCACGGCATGCATCACCGGGCTGAAGCGCGCGATGGCGCCGGAGCGCAGGTAGTCGCCGTAGCTGAACCCGCCGGGGATGAGCACCACGTCCGCGCCGCGCAGGTCGGCATCGCGATGCCAGACATAGTATGCGTCGGCACCCACCCGGGCCGCGGCCCGCAGGGTATCCTCATCGCAGTTGCTGCCGGGGAACCGCACCACCGCCACGCGCTGCATCAGCGTCCCTCCACCTCGAGCACGTAGTCCTCGGTCACCGGATTGGCCAGCAGCCGCTCGCACATGTCGCGCGCCTGGGCCGTCGCCGCCTCGGCCGTGGGCGCCTGCAGCTCGAGCTCGATGGCGCGGCCGATGCGCACCTGCGTCCCTTCGGTGAAGCCGAGGGAGGTCAGCGCGTGCTCGACCGCCTGGCCCTGCGGGTCGAGGAGGCCGGAGCGCGGCATGACGCGCACGTGGACCCGATAGCTCATTCGGAAGGCTCCTGGCGGCGCGGGCGCCCGTGGCGCTCGCGGCTGAGGGGGATCGCCTCGTCGTCGCGCTCGCCGGCGGCGGCGTGCTCGTGCACGACGGGCTCCGGCGGCTGCTGCATGAGGCCGAGAATGGTCGCCCGCACCAGCCCGTAGGCCAGGTAGGTGATGCCGAGCGGGAACAGGAACGCCGCAGGCGCGAGCAGCGCTCCGGCGAGGATCACCAGGTGGATCAGCAGGCCCATGATGCCCCGGGTGCTCCGGAGCCCGATGGGCGGGAAGCGCGGGTAGCGGACGTTGCTCACCATGAGCAGCGCCAGCAGGAGCATCAGCACCACGAGCCCCTGGTGCTCGAAGTCCACGAACGCCATCGAGCGCTGGTACCAGGGCGTCTGGCTGAACGGGTAGTACACCGCGAGCGTCATCCCGGCCGACGGCGACGGCATCCCCGTGAACCAGCTGCTGTGGGGCTTGGACGCCGAGGTCACGTTGTAGCGCGCGAGCCGGAGTGCCACGGCCACCACGTAGAAGTAGCAGAGGATCCAGGCGAAGCGGCCCGCCGTCTGGAACTCGAGGAAGTACATGAGCAGGGCGGGGGCCACGCCGAAGGAGATGACGTCCACCAGCGAGTCCAGCTCGGCCCCGAAGCGCGTGCCGGTGTTGGAGAGGCGCGCCACCCGGCCGTCCAGCATGTCGAGGATGCCGGCGAAGACGATGAACCAGCCCGCCCAGGCGAACCGTCCCTGGAAGGCGTAGACGATCGACCAGAAGCCGAAGAAGAGGTTTCCCAGCGTGAAGGCGCTGGGCATGACCACGACCACGCGGCGGACGCCGCGGCCGCGGAGCGGCGTTCCCGGGATCAGGCCCATTCCGCCACCACCGTGTCCGCGACGCGGGTGCGGTCGCCCACCTTGACGCGCACCAGCGTGCCCCGCGGAAGAAAGAGGTCCACGCGCGACCCGAAGCGGATCATCCCCAGCCGGGCGCGCTGCCGCACCGGCGTCCCGAGCGAGTCGTCCGTCACGATCCGCCGCGCGACGAGCCCGGCAATCTGCCGGATCAGCACCTTGCCCCGCGACGTTTCCAGCCCGATCGACGCCTGCTCGTTCTCGAGGCTCGCCTTGTCGGTGCCGGCGTGGCCGAAGCTGCCCCGGTTGTAGTGCCGGTACGCCACCACGCCGTCGCAGGGATAGCGGTTCACGTGGCAGTCGAAGACGTTCATGAAGATCGAGATGCGCACGGCGCGCTCGCCGAAGAAGGCCGGCTCGTCGGTCTCGATCACGCTCACCACCTTGCCGTCGGCCGGCGCGATGAGCGCGTCGGGCGCCGGGGCGCCCTTCGGCTCGGGGTCACGGAAGAAGGCGACGACCCATATCAGCACCAGCCCCCACGCGAAGGCGCTCACCATCCAGCCCAGCAGCACCAGGACGATGCCGATCACGGCGGCGCCCAGGATGAACGGCCGTCCCTCGGGAGCGATGCGCATCAGGTTCCCGCCTCCAGGTCGGCCCCGGTGATCCGGCGGAAGGCCTCGAGATAGCGGCGGCTGGTGGCCTCCACGACGCCGGGCGGCAGCGGCGGCGGCGGCGCTTCGCCGTTCCAGCGGCCGGCGGCGCGCTCGCCGGCGAGGTAGTCGCGGAGTGGCTGCTTGTCGAAGCTCGGCTGCGGACCGCCGGGGGCGTAGCGATCGGCCGGCCAGAAGCGCGAGGAGTCGGGCGTCAGCACTTCGTCGATGAGCAGCAGGCTGCCGTCGGGCGCGGTGCCGAACTCGAACTTGGTGTCGGCGATGATGATCCCGCGCGCCTCGGCCGCGTCGCGGCCGGCCGCGTACACGGCGAAGCTCGCGTCCCGGAGCCGCGAAGCGAGGGCCGTGCCCAGCGACCCCGCGACCTGCTCGAAGGTGACGTTCTCGTCGTGACCGGTCTCCGCCTTCGTGGCCGGCGAGAAGAGCGGCGGCTCGAGCCGGGCACTCTCGACAAGCCCTGCTGGCATCGGCGCGCCCGCGAGCGTGCCCGACCGCCGGTATTCCTGCCAGGCGGAACCCGAGAGGTAGCCGCGGACCACGCACTCGAAGGGGATCGGCTCGGCACGGCGCACCAGCATCGACCGCCCGGCGATGGCGGGCTCCAGTCCCCGGAGGGCCGGCACGGCGGCGAGGATCTCGGGGGTATCGGCCGTCAGGTAGTGCGACGGCACGACTCCGCCGAGCCGCCGGAACCACCAGGCGCTCAACTGGGTGAGCACCGCGCCCTTGTGCGGCACCGGCTCCCGCATGACCACGTCGAAGGCGCTTACCCGGTCGCTCGCCACGAGCAGGAGGCGCCCGGCATCGACCTCGTAGACCTCGCGCACCTTGCCGCGGCGGAGGAGCGGGAGCGGCAGCGTCCCGGCGGCGAGGGTCGTCATACGCGAAGCTCCGCCGGCTCCGGCGGCACGGCCAGCGGGCGGGCGCGCTTCAGCAGCGGACGCACGAACTCGTCGAGGAGCTCGCCGACCTGCGCGGCCGACCGGCCGGTGTACAGCGCGGGGTCGAGCTCGGCTTCGAGCTGCGCGCGGGGGACCGAGGCAAAGGCGGGATCGGCGGCCAGCCGGGCGAGCAGGTCGTTCCGGGCGCCGCCCGCGACCGCGTCCGCGACGGCGAGGCTGTGCCGCCGGACGACCTCGTGCAGCGCCTGGCGGTCGCCGCCCGATTCCACGCCGAGCATGAGCCAGCGCTCGGTGGCCATGAACGGCATCTGGGCCTCGACGTGGCGGCGGATCACCGGCTCGCGCACCTCGAGCCCGGCGGCGACGTTGGTCACCAGGATCAGGATGGCGTCGGTGGCCAGGAACGCCTCCGGGAGCGTGAGCCGGCGATTGGCGCTGTCGTCGAGCGTCCGCTCGAGCCACTGCGCCGACGCCGTGCCCGCCCCGTTGGCCTGGAGCGACGTCACGAAGCGGGCGAGCCCGCTCACCCGCTCGGAGCGCATCGGGTTCCGCTTGTACGCCATCGCGCTCGAGCCGATCTGCTCGCTCTCGAACGGCTCGAGCAGCTCGCCCTCGTGCTGGAGCAGCCGGATGTCGTTCGCCATCTTGGCGGCGGACTGCGCGATGCCGCTCAGCGCGTCGAGCACGGCGCTGTCGGCCTTGCGCGAGTAGGTCTGGCCGGTGACCGCGAAGCGGCGCTCGAAGCCCATGCGCGCCGAGACCCGCCGGTCCAGCTCGCGGACCTTCGCGTGGTCGCCATGGAAGAGCTGGAGGAAGCTCGCCTGGGTCCCGGTGGTGCCCTTGCAGCCGCGGAAGCGCAGCGTCTCGAGCCGGTGGCAGACCTCCTCGACGTCGAGCCCGAAGTCCTGCATCCAGAGCGTCGCGCGCTTGCCGACGGTGGTGAGCTGCGCCGGCTGGAAATGCGTGTAGGCGAGGCAGGGGAGCGCCGCATGCCGCTCGGCGAAGCGGCCGAGGGCGTCGAGCACGGCCACCAGGCGGCCGAGCACGAGCTTCAGCGCCTCGCGCATGATCAGCAGGTCGGAGTTGTCCGTGACGAAGCAGCTCGTGGCGCCGAGGTGCAGGTAGGGCCGCGCGGCCGGGGCCTGCTCGCCGAAGGCGTGGATGTGCGCCATCACGTCGTGGCGGAAGCGCCGCTCGTAGCGCGCGGCCGCGTCCAGGTCGGCGTCGTCCAGATGGGCGCGCATCGCCTCGAGCGCCGCCTCGGGAATGTCGAGGCCCAGCTCGCGCTCGGTCTCGGCCAGCGCGAGCCAGAGGCGGCGCCAGAGGCCGATCCGGTGCGCCTCGCCCCAGAGCGTCTGCATCGCCGGTGACGCATAGCGCGTCCCGAGCGGCGAGCGGTAGCGGTCGTCGGCCATCAGAAGGAGAGGTCCACGAAATTGTGCGCGCCATCCCGCTCGAAGGTGAGCCGGAAGGGCTCGCGCGGCTGCATGGCGCGGAGCAGCGAGGCGAACTCGCCGGCCTCGCGCACCCGGGTCCGGTTCACGCCGACGATGACGTCGCCGGCGCGGAGCCCGGTGGCGCGCGCCACCTCGGGGCTGATCCGGTAGATCAGCGCGCCCTCGGCCGAGCGCAGCTCGCGCTCGGCCTGGATGGCCGGCGTCACCGTCACCAGCTCGAGGTCACGCAGGACCGTCACCTTCTCGGCGGACACGGTGGGGAGGTCGCCGGTGACCACGCGCCGCGTGCGGGTGCGCTCGCCGCTCCGGACCGCGAGCGTCACCGCGTCGCCCACGTGCAGGTCGAGCTTCACCGCCTCCCAGTCGAGGTAGTTCCGCAGGCGGCGGCCGTTCGCTTCGATGAGCACGTCGCCCGCCTTGATGCCGGCGGCCGCCGCGGGGCCGCCGGCGGCCACCGACGTCACCGTCACGCCGCCCGCGCTCCGCCAGTCCGCCATGTTGCGCGCGCCGGCCACCTCGAGCCCGGTCCAGGCGCGGCGCATGGCTCCGCTGCGGACGATCTCGTCCGCCACGCGCACGGCACGCTCGATGGGAATGGCGAAGCCGAGGCCGATCGAGCCGCCACTGCTGGAGAAGATCGACGAGTTGATCCCCACGACCTCGCCGGGCGCATTGACCAGCGGGCCGCCCGAGTTGCCGGGATTGATCGCGGCATCCGTCTGGATCATGTCGAGGTAGAGGCCGGCCTGGTCGCCGGTGGGGAGGATGTTGCGGCCGGTGGCGCTCACCACGCCGACGGTCACCGTCGGCTCCGAGTTGCCCAGCATGTACGCGTAGGGATTGCCCAGCGCCACGACCCACTCGCCGGTCATCAGGTCGGTGCTCCGGCCCAGCCGCGCCACCGGGAAGTCGCGGCCCTCGATCTTCACCACCGCGATGTCGGTGACCGGGTCCTCGCCCATGACGCGGCCGGGGAGGTCCCGTCCGTCGGCGAGGGTGACCACGATGCGCTGCGCGCCGGCCACGACATGCTGGTTGGTGATGACGACGCCGTCCGGGCGCGCGATGATGCCGGTGCCGAAGCTCTGCACCAGCCGCTCGCTCCCCTGCGGGACGAAGAACATGTCCCACGGCGTGCGCGCGGCCACCCGCTGGCGGGACACGACGTTGATGGATACGACGGCGGGCGAGACGGCCTGGACCGCGGACACGATGGCGGTACGCCGCTGCGCATCGAGCCGCGCGGTGACGGCGGCACGCGCGCTCGAGTCGCTGCCGCGCTGCGAGGCGCCGGCGCTGGTGATGGTGATGCCCGCATCATCCGCGGGCGGCGGGGAGCCGCAGGCCGCAGACAGCACGGCGCCGGCCAGCAGCACCGCGCCAAGCCGGCGCGGAATGCGGACCCCGTCATGCATCTCGCAATGCCTCATGCAGCTCCTGGTCGGGCGTCAGGTACGCGGAGGCCGGATACCGGGCCCGGACGAAATACAGCCCCTCGGGTGGCGCGGGCGGGCTGGTCTCCTGGTTGTCGGCGGACTCGAGGAGGCGCAGCATGTCGGCCGGCGCGCGGCGGCCCAGCGCGATCTCCACCATGGTGCCGAC